>DAINRM010000001.1:0-2387 GCA_036741875.1 Patescibacteria group bacterium
TCCATTTTTGGTTACGCTCCGCCATTTGTTGATGTTTTAATTAATGTAAGTTCTGAAGAAGAATTATTTTTAAGAACTAATGCTAATCGGGATGGTTTTTATTTATATCAATTAGGAACAGATATTTTAGAAAAAGGAGAACATTACGCTAAATCAAAATCAATTTTAGCTAATCAACTTATAAGTAATTATTCAAGAGTTGTAAGTTTTAAAGTGGGCGAAAGAACTATTACAAAAGAAGTTAAAAAAGTTTGTGGTAAAGCTGATTTAAATTGTGATGGTCGAGTTAATTTAATTGATTTTTCTATTGCAGCTTATTGGTATAAGAGAAAATTAACACCAGAAGCGAGGGAAAAAGTTGATTTAAACGGCGATGGCAAGGTTGATTTAATTGATTTTAGTATAATGGCTTATTATTGGACCGGATAAAAATGAAAAAGATTTTATTTTTATTATTAATAATTTTATTGGGTGGTAATTTAGTGTATTCTGCTGTTATAGAACCTAGGTTAGATTATAAAGAAATAAAAAGGGGAGAATATGTTACTATTCCTATTTATCTTGACACTCAATTTGAGGAAATAAATGCTGTCGAAGTTTATGTTAATTTTTCTGATAACTTAGTTTTTAGAGATTATCTTGATGGTAAAAGCATTATTACCCATTGGCTTGAAAAACCCCATTATCAATCTCGCGACGTCGGACGTCACGAGATTGTTTTGTCTGGGATAGTCGCTGGAGGAATTAGTGGTAGGAATTTAAATTTAGTTGAACTTATTTTTGAAGCAAAAGAAAGTGGAATGGCAAAAATTGAAATTGATAAAAATTCAAAAGTTTTACTTAATGATGGTTTAGGGACACAGACAAAATTAACTTATTTATCTCAAAGTTTTAATATTTTAGATATAAAAGGAAAACCCGAGATAAAAATTAAAGATATTTTTCCTCCTGAGCCCTTCAAAATTTATCTTGCTAAAAATAAAGAAATTTTTAATGGTAAATATTATATAACTTTTGAAACTAAAGATAAGCAATCAGGAATTGCCTATTATGAAATTAGTGAAAAACCAACAAATTTTATCTTCCTAGCAAAACCAGATCTCGAAAATTTAAATTTTAAAAAAGCAGAAATTCCTTATATTTTAGAAGATCAAGGTTTAAGAAGTTATATTGTTGTTAGAGCAGTTGATAAAGCTGGCAATGAAAGAATAGAAATTTTACCCCCTCAAAGAATAATTATTTACGATGATTTAATTTTACTTCTTGTTTGTTTATTAGTTTTAACTATTTTAATATTAAAATTTAGATATAGTTATGAAACATTTAAAAATAAAATATTTGAAACTTGAAATACTTTTTTATTTGATATTATTTTTCTTACCTGTATTTAAAGTTTTTTCTGCTGAGCTTTATATTTTACCTTCAAGTAAAAATTTAAATATTGGCGAAAATTTAAATATTACTGTTTATGTTGATTCTTCAGATCAGGCAATGAACGCTGTTTCTTTTAGAATTTCTTATCCAGAAGATATTTTAAGATTTGTTTCTTTGTCAAAATCAGGTAGCATCATAAATTTATGGGTACAAGAACCTCAGGGAGGTGGTGGAGAAGTTTTTGCTGAAGGCATTGTTTTAAACCCTGGTTTTACTGGAAAAAGAGGAAAAATTTTAAATGTTACTTTTAAAGCTTTAAAATCAGGAAAAGCTGAAATAAGATTTGTTTCTGGTTCTGTTTTAGCTAATGATGGATTAGGAACAAATATTTTAAGAAATATGATGGGAGGAAGCTATGAAATTGGAAGAAAAATTATTGAAGCTCCAACTATTTCATATTTGCCCACTCCTAAAATCTTTTCACCAACACATCCTGATCAAACAAAGTGGTATAACAACAATAATCCCATTTTTGAATGGAGAATTCCGGATGGAGTGTTAGAAGTTAGAGTCTTATATGGTGAAAATCCACATGCTATTCCAACAGTAAGTTATTCGCCTCCAATTTCAAGAAGAGAGCTTCGAAATATTCCGGATGGTTCTTATTATTTTAGTGTTCAATTTATAGGTGAAGGAATTAAAAGCAGTATTGCTAGGTATAAATTTAATATAGATACAGCTCCACCAATTTTAGAAGAATTTTCTTTAAATTTATTTGATGCCGGTTCAGCTCGATTAAAAATTGAAGCAAAAGACGAACTTTCTGGAATTGATAAAATTGATGTTTATTTAGATAATAATTTAATTTCGAGCGTAGATTCCGAGACCTTTGATGAAGTAATAAAAGATCTTGATTCTGGAAGTCATATATTTAAAGTTACAGCTTATGATAAAGCTGGAAATTCAATTCAAAAAGAAGAAATTATAAATGTTCCTCGACCTGTGACTAAAAC
>DAINRM010000001.1:2487-20964 GCA_036741875.1 Patescibacteria group bacterium
GAAATTCAATTCAAAAAGAAGAAATTATAAATGTTCCTCGACCTGTGACTAAAACAGAAATAATTATTCAAAAAGATTATATCCTTTATTTTATGCTTATTTTTGTTTTGGTTTCGCTCATGATCATTGCTTTGATTATTTATATTACTAAGCATCGAGTGGAAATAATTCATAAAGAAATCAAAAAGGAGAAATTGGAAGCAATTAAAACAGCTCTTAAAACACATCTTAAAGAAACTTTACAAAACTTGCGACATAACATTAGTTTATTAGATGAAGATCCTAAGTTAAGTCAAAAAGAGAGAGAACTTTATAAAGAAATAAAAAATATTTTGGAGGAAGCTGAAAATAGAATTGAAGGAAAATTAAAAGAACTAGAATAAAAATTGATGATATAATTTAAATAATGTTAAATCCAGAATTAAAATTAAATCCAAAGATTTTTGATGAGGATGTTGAGAAAAAGCCAATAAGAGATGGTTATGGAGAAGCACTTTTAGAGCTTGGAGAAAAAAATCCTAATGTTGTTGTTTTGACTGCTGATTTAGCTGAATCAACAAGAGTACATAAGTTTGCTGAAAAATGGCCAGAAAGGTTTATTGAATGTGGAGTTGCTGAACAGAATATGGTTGGTATTGCTGCTGGCTTGGCTGTTTCAGGAAAAATAGCCTTTATTTCTTCTTATGCTACTTTTTCTCCAGGAAAAAATTGGGAAACAATAAGAACAACAATTATTTATAACGATGCCAACGTTAAAATTGCTGGTCATCATTCAGGAATTGTTACTGGTCCTGATGGAGCTACTCATCAAGCAACAGAAGATATTGCTATTACAAGATGCTGGCCAAATATAAAAATTATTTCTCCTTGTGATGCTATTGAGGCAAAAAAAGCAACTTTATATTCAGCAGAAGTTTATGGTCCATTTTATTTAAGATTTGTTAGAGATAAAACACCAATAATTACAACTGAGGAAACACCATTCGAATTTGGCAAAATACCAATTTTCTGGCTTTCGGAAAATCCTGTGGTAGCTATCTTTGCTACTGGTCATTTAGTTTATGAAGCTCTTTTTGCAGCCAAAGAATTAGAAGAAGAAGGAATAGAGACTTATGTATTAAATGTTCATACTATAAAACCATTAGATATTGAAACTATTTTAGAAGTAGCAAGTAAGGTTAAAGGAATTGTTACTGTTGAAGATCATCAAGTTGCTGGAGGCATGGGGTCAGCCATAGCGGAATTTTTAGCAAAAACAAAACCAACAAGAATAGAATTTATTGGTCTTCAAGATACTTTTGGAGAATCAGGAAGCATGAAAGATCTTTTAAAAAAATATAAGATGGATAAAGAAGCTATCAAAGAAGCAGTAAAAAAAATGATATGAAAGAAATAATCGTAGATTTCGAAAAAGTAGGTCATAACGGAGTGAGTATAGGTAAATATAAAAATAAAATTGTTTTTGCTTATGGGGTTTTACCAGGAGAAAAAGTAAAGATTAAAATAACAAAAGAAAAGAAAAATTTAATTAAAGGAGAAATTATTGAAATTTTAGAAAAGTCAAAATACAGAATTCAGGAATTAGAAGATCATTATATTTCTTGCTCTCCCTGGCAAGTTTTTGATTATGATTATCAAGTAAAATTAAAAAAAGAAATTTTAAAAGAAATATTTAAAGATTTTTCTAAATTAGACATAGAGATAGATAATTTTTTTTCTTCATCAAAAATTTTTGGTTATCGAACAAAAATAGAGTATTCTTTTTTAGAGGAAAATAACAAATATTTTTTTGCTTTTCATAAAAGAGAAAGTTTTAAAGAAAAAACAAAGCTCAAGCATGGTTGTAAATTGATTTCAAATGAGGCCAATGAGATGGCTTATTTAGTTTTAGAAGAGATTAATAAAAGAAAAATTAAAGATTTAAAAACTTTAATTATAAGAAAAAGTCAAAGATATGAAGACATTCATATCTCTCTTTTAACTACAAATAAAAATCAAGAATTTAAATTCGAGAATGAAAATCTATCTGGCTTTTCTTTTGTTTATTCTAAAAAAGAAACACCTGCTAGCACTTTTGATAAAATTATTTATGAATGGGGCAGGGAATACTTAAAAGAAAAAATTTTAAATTTAGAAATAAGATATCATTATACTTCATTTTTTCAAAATAATATTGAACTTTTTGAAAAAACCTTAGAAGTGATGAAAGAAAACTCTGATGGATTTAACAAAGTTGTCGATCTTTATGCTGGGGTAGGAGTTATAGGACTTTCTTTAAAGGATCATTTGAAAGAAATTTGGAGTATTGAAATAGATAAGATAGCCACACAATATGCAAAATTAAATGCAGAGCTTAATAATGTAAAAAATTTTAAAACCCTAACTTTAGCTTCTGAAAAAATACCAAATGGTGTTTTAGAAAATGTGGATTTACTTATTTTAGATCCTCCACGAAGCGGACTTCATAGAAGACTAATTAATAACATTTTAGAAACTAAACCTAAAAATATTTTTTATCTTTCATGTAATCCTATAACTCAAGCTCGAGATTTTAATTTTTTGAAAAATAGTTATAAAATTAGAAAAGTATATGGATTTGATTTTTATCCACAAACACCTCACTTAGAATCGCTTCTTATTCTAAGTTTAACTTAATGAAAACAATAAAAATTTCAAGAAGTAAGATAGAGCTCTTTTTAGATTGCCCTCGCTGTTTTTGGTTAGAAGCAAAACATAAAATTAAAAGGCCCGAAAAGTTTAGTGGGGGTTATATAGGAAGTAAATATGATCCTTATCTAAAGAAAATTTTCGATAAATATAGAGAGAATAAAGAAAAACCAGAAGAATTTAAAAATTATGATTTTGATCTTTTTGAGGATATAAAGAAATTAGAAATTTGGAGAAAAAGGGGAATAGAATATTGGCATCCTAAACATAAAATAATTTATTACGGAGAAATCGATGATATATTAAAAAAGGATAATTATCTGGTTCCTTTTGATTTTAAAACAACTTTAAGCAAAGAATTTCAAATTTATGAAAGTTATAAAAGACAACTTGAAATTTACGGCTATCTCTTAAAAAAACAAGGAGAAGAAGTTTTAAATCTAGGAGCTTTTTATGTAGTTAAGATTGATATTAATGAAAAATTTGAAAAGATAGAAGAGAGAAAACTTGTAATAATTGAAAACTTAAATTATGAAATTTACGATGAGATTTTAGAAAATTTATATCAAATTTATTTTTCAGATAAAGAGCCTGAACCAAGTGAAAATTGCCTATATTGTTTAAGAGATTTTCAAATAAAAAATTTATGGAAAAATGGATTTAAATGATATTGTGAATCAAATAAATTTTAAAGATTTTTTTGAGATTTTTAATAATTTAGGTTTTTTCAACTTAAAATTTTTTGGAATACCAAGTTTAAGTCAAATCTTAAATCTAATAAAAAGTTATCTTTCTTCTGAAAAATTTATTTTTTTATTAATTATTTTTATCTTAATTTTTATCATTGTTAAAAGAATTTTAAAATTGATTCAATTTTTTTTATCTTTAATTACCACCCTTTGGCTTACCTTGATTGTTCTTTTTTATCTAATTAGAAGCGGAGCTATGGACAAACTTTTTTATCTCTTTAATAAATTCTTTTAAATAATCCAGAACATAATTTTGGGCTTCATCAAGAGAAAAATATTTCATTTGATCAATTTCAGGAATTATTATTTTTTTACCACTTTTTGGGGGAAATTCAATTAAGACTTTATTGCTTTTGGGTATAAGATTGTCTCCGAAATCTTTTTCAAGAATAAAAAATTTTATAATTTTATCTTTTCTATCTAAATTTTTAAAAAAACTTATTTTTTTCAAATCTTCATCTGTTAATCTAAGACCAGTTTCTTCTTTAAATTCTCTTAAGGCTGCTCCTAAAAAATCTTCTCCTTCTTTTACTTCTCCTTTAGGTAAGTCCCACGAATTTTTTTTATTTTGCCAAAAAGGACCACCTAAGTGAACAAGAAGAATTTCTATGTTTTTATTTTTCCTTCTGTAAACTATAATTCCAGCGCTTATTTTTTTCATTTTTTATCTTAAAATGATAACCAGTTATTAAGTTATTTTAAATAAAATAAATGGGAAATTTAAGTGAAGAAATAAGAAATTTAATAGAAGAAAAAATTGAAGACCTTGGATATAAAATAAAAAGAATTGAAATTGGAAGAGAAAGAGGTATAAGAAGTGTTACTGTTTATATCTTTAAAGAAGATGAGCCTATTGGTATAAAAGATTGCGTAAGAGTTTCCAGAGTAATCGATCCTATTTTAGAAAAAGCTGATATTATTAAGGAAAGGTGGATTTTAATAGTTTCTTCACCTGGTGAAGATGAAAAAAGGTAGCAAAAAAGAAAATAAATTGGATAAAAAGACTTTAGAAAAAAGAAAAAAAATTTTTGAAATTATAAACAAAGAACTAAAAAAACTTTATCCTGAACCTAAAATTGCTTTAAATTTTAATAATCCGTGGGAGCTTTTAGTGGCAGTTATTTTATCTGCTCAAACAACAGACAAAAAAGTTAATGAAGTTACAGAGAAACTTTTTAAAAAATATAAAACTTTGGATGATTACTTAAAAGCTGATTTAAATGAATTTTTTCAAGATATTAAAAGTATTAACTACTATAGAAACAAAGCTAAGTTTATTTTAGAAAATGCAAAAATTATCAAGGAAAAATTTGCTGGGAAAATTCCTCAAACCATGGAAGAACTTTTAACTCTTAAAGGAGTAGCTCGAAAAACAGCAAATATTGTTCTTTCAGTGGGATATGGCATTTTTGAAGGTATTGCGGTAGATACTCATGTAAAAAGATTAAGCAAACTTTTAGGCCTTACTAAAGAAACTAAACCTGAAAAAATAGAAAAAGAATTAATGGAAATAATTCCTAAAGGTCCTGACTGGAGAGATTTTCCTTTAAGACTTATTCAGTATGGAAGAGAATATTGTCCTGCCAAAAAACATAGCCATAAAAACTGTCCTTTACATATCGCTCTTAAAAAAGAAGGTATCAAAATTTAGAGTTCCGAAAGAAGTTTAGAAATAGTTTCTTCTAAAATTTTAGAGAGTTCCTCTTCTGGCAAAAAAGAAGAAAGTTTTTGATAATAAGAAGTCATCAATTTAGTCAAAACGTCCATTTGAGTTAAATCTTCATAATTTTTTGCCTCTTCCAAAAGTTCATTTTTAGCTTTTTCAAGCTCTTCATTTTTATTAGGAAATTTAGTTAAAAGATCTTTGTTTAATCTTTCTAAAAACTCACTAAGATAATCTAAATAATTTTGATTAGCCATTTTTTATTTCTATCTAAATTCGACCTTAAATTTATTTTCTAAAAGATTTTTAATTTTTTTAAGAATCTCTTCAACATCATCCTCTTTTAAAGTTCTTTCATCACTTTGGAAAATAAATCTAAAAGTGTATGACTTTTTATCTTCTTGAAGAAAATATATATCTAAAAGTTTAACGCTTTTAAGATTTTTTAATTTTATTTGTTTTAGAGTTTCTAATATTTCTTCTGTTTTTATTTTTTTATCTACTATAAAGGAAAGATCTCTTATAATTTCTGGATAATTTCCCCAAAAAACAAATTTTTCATAATCAGATGACATATTTTTAATTTTTTCTAAATTCAATTCTATGAAGCCAACTTCCCAATCTATATCATAAAAACTTTTTACTTTATGATTTAAAACACCAAGAATACCTACTTTTTCATTATCTAAATAAATATCGGCACTCAAAGAAGAAAAAGGATAATTTTTTTCTTTAAACAATTCTTTTTCAAATTTTAATTTTAGTTTTTTCTTTAAAAATTCCCAACATGTTTTTATTTCTTTAAGAGCTAAATCTTTTTCTTTTTGAAGACAAGCTAAAGCCAAAGAATATCTTTCTTTTGGTTTATTTTCTTTCAAAAAAGCTATTTTTTCTAAACGAAAAATTTTTAAATCTCTAAAATTTTTTTGATTTAAAGATAATCCTTTTAATAAACCTGGGAGAAGTGTAAATTCAAAAAATTTATAATTTTCACTTATAGGGTTTAAAACTTCAATAGGTTCGCTATTTTCTTCCAAAGCTTTGATAAAAACTTCTCTATCTTTTTCGCTGAAAAGAGAATAATTAAAAATTTCAATATAACCAAACTCTTTTAAAATTTCTCTTAACTTAAAATTAAAATTTAAATTTTCATCCAAATAAGCAGGATGAAGAATAGGTTCAAAATTTTCTTTAACTTGATTAACCCCGTAAATTCTTAATATTTCTTCATAAATATCTTCCTTTGAGTTTAAATCATTTCTTTCTAGGGGAGGATAGATAATAAAGATATTATTTTTTTGTTTAAAATCTAACTTAAGCTTCTTTAATAAACTTTTAATCTGAGAAGCTTTTAAATTTGTTCCTAAAAACTTATTTAAATGATTTACCTCAATTTCAATTTCTTTTTTCTTTTCTAATTTACCAAAAACAAATGTTCCTTTTAAAATTTCACCACCAGAATATTTTTTAATAAGATAGGAAACTCTATCTAAAGCTTTTAAAGTAAGATAAGGATTAACTTTTCTTTCAAACCTTAAGCTAGCTTCTGTTTTAATACCTAATTTTCTTGAAGTTTGATAAATACTAACAGGATCAAAAACAGCGGCTTCGATAAAAATGTTTTTAGTATTGAAATCAACTTCTGCTAATTTACTTCCCTTTATACCAGCTAAAGCTAAAATTTTTTCTTTATCAGCAATAACAATTTCTCCGCCTTGAAGTTTATATTCGTTTCCTTCCAAAGAAACAAACCTTTCACCATTTTTTGCTTCTCTGATAACAATTTCTTTATTCTTTACTTTGTCTAAATCAAAAATATGAAGAGGTGCTCCATATTCAAACATTACAAAATTGGACAAATCAACAAGAAGATTTATTGAATTTAAGCCATAAAAACTTAAAAATTCTTTAAGCCAATTGGGTGAAACTGAATTTTTAACATTCAAAATAACTTTTCCAAAATAAAAAGGAGTTTTTTTAGAAATAACTTTTACCTTAACTTCTTCATCAATTTTTCTTTTACTTTCTTTTAATTTAAATTTTGGTTCTTTAAATTTTAAGTCTGTTAAAATACTTATTTCCTTAGCTATACCCAAAAGCGAGGCAGAATCTGAAAATCGGTTATAAAGAATATCAATATCAAACACACCATTTTCATAACTCGTTTCAAATGCTTTAAGATTTAAATCATTTAAAATTTTTTCCGGATTGATCTTACCTTGAAGATAGTTTTTTAAATCTTCCAATCTAAATTTCATTGCTTCTTAGATCGGGAGTATGAAGAAGACGAATATCATTTATTTCGTATTTAAGCATAATAAGTCTTTCAAGACCAGTACCAAAGGCGTAACCTTGAAATTTATAAACATCTATTTCAGCACATTTTAAAACGTAAGGATGAATCATACCTGCACCAGCTACTTCAAGCCAACCGCTGAATTTACATACAGAGCACCCCTTTTGACTACAAAAAATACAACTCAAATCAACCTCAATACTTGGTTCAGTAAAAGGAAAATAACTTGGTCTAAACCTTACCTTAACATCTTTTTCAAAATATCTTTTGAAAAACTCTAAAAAAATAAATCTTAAATGAGAAAAATTAGAATTTTCACTTACAGAAATGCCTTCTATTTGGTAGAATTCAAAATCATGTCTTGCATCTGTAGCTTCAAAACGAAAAACTTTTCCCGGAACAATCCCCCTAATCGGTGGTCTATATTTTAAAAGAAAAGGAACCTGAAAAGCACTTGTATGAGTTCTTAAAAGCCAACCATTTGGTTTCTTTAACCAAATAGTATCCCACATATCTCGAGCTGGATGATAAGGGGGCATATTTAAAGAATCAAAATTTTCATATTCAGTAACAATATAATTTGAATCAATTAAATAAAAACCGAGATCTCTAAAAATGTCGATAATTCTTTTAAGGTTTGATTGAATAAGAGGTAGAGAAGTTAAATTAAAGATCTTACCAGGATGATAAAAATCAAAATTTATTTTTTCTTCTAAAACTTCTTCTTTTTTAATTTGATAGATCTTTTCTAGTTCTTCTTTAACGTTATTGAAAATCATTCCTAAATTTTTTCTTTCTTCTGGAGAAAAATCTTTAAGTTTTTCAGAAAATTTAACTAATTCACTTTTTCTCCCCAAGTATTTAATTCTCCACCTTTCAAGTTCTTCTAAAGATTTTATGTTTTTAATTTCTTTTAAAGCTGATTCTTTTAATTCAATTAACCAGTCTTTCATTTTCTTTGTTCTATAGCAGATTTTAATGTCTCTGGATCTGTAAATTCTATTTCTCCTCCAGCGGGTATTCCTTTAGCTAATTTTGTAACTTTTATTTTATCATATTTCTTTAAAATGTTTTCTAAATATTTTAAAGTTGGTTCGGCTTCTCGAATGAAAGGAAGACCAATAATGATTTCTTTGATGTTTTTTTCTTCTTTTAATCTTTCTTCAAGATGTTTTAATCTTTCTTTAATAAAACTTTTTTCTTCAAAAGGTAAAATAAGTCCTCCTAAAACAAAATATTTTCCTTTAAAAACTTTAGCTGTTTCTAAACTTAAAACATCGGTTTCTCGAGCTACTATCATTACTATTTCGTTTAGTCTTTTAGAATCAGAACAAATAGAACAAACTTCTTCCAGAGAAGGGAAAAAACAAAATTTACAGAATTTAGTATTTTCTATAAGAACTTTTAAATTTTCTAAAAATTCTTTCTTTTCTTTTTGATCTTGTTTTAAAAACCAAAAAAAGAATCTTATAGCTTGTCTAGGTCCTATTTCCGGAAATTTATTAAAAAAATTAATGATTTTTTTAAAAAGAGGTGGAAGCATTAGTAAAATTCTATTTCTTGAAAAGTATTTTCTATTTCATAAAAGCTCACTGTTTCTGTATCAAAAAAGAGATCAACAGCCCCTATAGGTCCATTTCTATGTTTAGCAATAATAATTTGTACTTGATTTGAAGGCAAAGCAGTTCCAGCATCTTTAGGACGATGAATAAATAAAACAACATCAGCGTCTTGTTCTAAAGAACCACTTTCTCTTAAGTCAGAAAGTTTTGGAATAGAGGAAATTCTTTTTTCTGGTTCACGAGAGAGCTGAGAAATAGCAATTACTGGCACCTCTAATTCTCTTGCTAATTCTTTAAGGCTTTTGGAAATTTCTGTAACTTCTTGTACTCTACTTTCATAATTTTTACTTCCTTTTACAAGTTGCAAATAATCAATAATTAAAATTCCTAATTCTCCAATTTCATGTTTTAATTTTCTAGCCATAGTTCTTATTTGTAAATTAGTTAAACTGGGAGTATCGTCAATAAAAATAGGAGATTTTTTAAGTCTTTCAGCTGCTTCATAAACTAAAGCTAATTCATCTACTTCTCCATCAAAAGTTAATCTTCCTGTTCTTAATTTCCATAAACTTACACCAGCTTCAGCAGCTAAAAACCTGTCTATTATCTGATCTTTTGACATTTCCAAAGAAAAAATACCTACAGGAATTTTTTCTCTAACAGCCACATTTCGAGCAATAGAAAGAGCTAGAGCTGTTTTTCCTTGTGATGGTCTTGATGCTAAAATAATAAGGTCTGATTTTTGAAAACCACCTAAATATTCGTCAAGTTTTTCAAAACCTGTAGGGATACCCCTAATAATTTTTCCTGTTTGAAGATCTTCTATTCTTTTAACATTTTCATCAATTAAAGAACTTATAGAGGAAAATTCATAAGGATAAACTCTATCGGCAATTTTAAAGATATTTTTTTCTACTTCATCTATTAGTCTTTCGGCATCATAATTTGGGTTTTGGATGATATCTTTTATTTTGTTTGAAAGTTCAAGAAGATCTAATTTAGCTTTATTAGTTTTAATTATTTTTGCATAACTTAAAGCATTTGTAAAAGTAGGCGCTTTGTGAATAAGATAAAGAATTTTTTCTTGTCCGCCTATTTTTTCTAAAAGATTTTTTTCTCTAAGTCTTGTAGTTAAAGTAACAAAGTCGATAGAAATTCTTTTTTCAAAAAGTTCATTAATGGCTTCATAAATAGCTCTATGTTCAGGAAAAAGAAAATCTTCTGGTTTTAAAATGTCAATTACCTTTAAAATAACTTCTTCATCTAAAATTAAAGCACCTAAAAGGGCTTCTTCAACATCTCTAATATTTTCTGTTAAAGGTAAAAATTTTTCTTCCATTTCCTAATTAATTATATTATTAGGAGTTAAAAATGACAAATGGGTATAAAATGTGAAAAGTTGATTAAATAAATTTTTTGTTATAATATTAGGAGAAATTTTAATAAAAATTAATATGGCCCCGTCGTCTAACGGCTAGGACACCGCTCTTTCAAGGCGGAAATACGGGTTCGACTCCCGTCGGGGCCAAAACGGGCCCGTAGCTCAGTTGGGAGAGCGCCGGTTTTGCACACCGGAGGTCAGGGGTTCGAATCCCCTCGGGTCCAAAAATTTTGCCCCCATAGCTCAATGGAAGAGCGTGGCCCTGCGGAGGCCAAGATGGAGGTTCGATTCCTCCTGGGGGCAATTGCTTAGATGTAATAATGAATTAAATATTAATTTTAATGAAACTTAAAGAAATTATTTATAATTTAACCCAAAACCAGGCTATTTTACACTATAATGTTTCCACCCTAGAACAAATTAAGGCTGGTATTTTAGCAGTTAAAGAAACTAAAATTCCTCTTATTTTTGGCGTTTCTGAAGGAGAAAGAAAATATTTAAATCCCAAATTAGTAAAAAAAATTATCGATTTTTATAAGGAAGAAGAAAATCTAAATAATTTTATTTTTTTAAACGCAGATCACTCAAAAACTTTTGAATCATCTAAGCTAGCACTTTTTCTTAATTATGATGAAGTTTTAGTAGATGGAAGCGAACTTTCTTTAGAAGAAAATATAAAAATTGTTAAAGAAATTGTTAAATTAAGAAATGAAAATAATCTTAATGTTGTAATTGAGGGAGAAGTTGGTTTTATAGGAGGAAAATCTGAAGTGCAAAAAGAAGAAATAAAAATTAGAGAAGAAGATTTAACAAATCCGGAAGTAGCTTTAAGATTTGTTGAAGAAACGAAGGTAGACCTTTTAGCTATTTCTATTGGTAACATTCATGGTATTTTACCTTATGAACCTAAACTTGATTTCGAAAGAGGAGAAAAAATAGCAAAATTAGTTAAAATTCCTTTAGTTTTACATGGAGCTTCCGGAATTTCTATTGAAAATATAAAAAAATGCATCTTTATAGGATTCAAAATTATTCATATTAATACAGAGTTTAGAAAAATTTGGAAAGAAAAACTAATCGAAAAACTTAATGAAGACACAGTAACTCCTTATAAAATTTATGACCCTCTTGTTGAAGAACTTAAAAAGCAAATAATTAAATATCAAGAGGTATTCTTTTCCAAATAGTTCCTCCACCTAAAACCAAATCTTCTTTGTAAAAAACAATCGATTGTCCTGGAGCAATCATTTTTTGTGGTTCTAAAAACTCAACCAATGCTTTTTCTTTATCATTTATCTCCACTTTAACTTTAACTAAGGGTTGTCTATATCTAAATCTTGCTTCAATTATATTTTCACTTTTAATAATCCTTTCTTCTAATATATTTAAATCTCTAACCTCTATTTTGGAAGTATAAAGCTCCGGCTCTCCTTCTTTAGCTACAATAATTAAGTTTTCTTCCGGTAACTTTTTTACGACATAATATGGCCCTTTACCAGTTTTTATATTTAATCCATGTCTTTGTCCTTCGGTAAAATAAAAGTATCCTAGATGTTTTCCTAAAATATTACCTTTAGTGTCTATAATCAAACCAGGTTTAGGTTGAAGATAATTTTTTAAAAACTCTCTTAATTTTATAGGTCCAACAAAACAAATTCCAGAACTTCCTCTTTTTAAAGCATTAGGGAAATTATTTTGTAAAGCAATTTTTCTTATCTCTTCCTTAGTTAAGTCTCCAATTGGAAAAATAATTTTTTCTAATTTATCTTTTTTAATTTTCCAGAGAAAATAACTTTGATCTTTATTTTTATCTCTACCAGCTAAAAGATGAAATTCACCGTTCTCTACTACTCTTGCATAATGACCAGAAGCAATTTTTTCAAATCCTAAATTTAAAGCTTTCTCTAAAATAATTCCAAATTTAATTAGATCATTACAAAAAACATCAGGATTAGGTGTCAGCCCTTTTTCATAACTTTCAACGAAATATTTAATTATTTTTTCTTCAAATTCTTGGGTAATATCAATACTATAAAAAGGTATATTTAAAATTTCGGCAACCCTTCTTGCATCCTCTTCATCTTTGGGATTACAATAAGGTGTGTAGTTAAGATAAAAACCTGTAATTTCGAAACCTTTATTTTTTAAAAAAAGAGCTGCTACCGAAGAATCAACACCACCAGACATTAAAACTAAAACTTTAGCCATTTTTTATTATCTTAGTAACCTTATATTTTATTTTCCTTCCATTAACATCAACTTCAATTTCAGAACCAACTTTTTTTCTAAAAAATGCTTTTCCTAAGGGTGATTCTAAAGAAATTTTACCCTGAAAAGGATCAGCCTCTCCATAAGTTACTAAAGTGAAAACATATTTTTTATTAGTTTCCAAATTAATAGCTTCAAAAGTAACCCCTGGTAAAATAATATTACTATCATCAGATTTTCTTATAATAACAGCATTTTCTAAGATTCTTTCTATTTCTTGAATTCTTTGTTCTAAATCAGTTTTCATTTGCATAGCAATATCAAATTCTGCGTTTTCTGAAATATCTCCTAAACTTACAGCCTCTTTTATTTTTTCTGAAACCTCTTTTCTTTTAACAGACTTTAAATACTCAAGTTCTTTCTTAAGTTTTTCAAAATTTTCTCTACTTAAATATATAACCATTAATAATCTATTATACTCATATTTTTTTAAATGTCAAGATTTATAATTTAATTAAAATGAACTTTAAAATCGGTATTTGCGGTTTGCCTAATGCAGGGAAATCAAGTTTTATTAAATTAGCTTCATCAGCAGAAGTTCTTATAGGCGAATATCCTTTTACTACTTTAAAATCGAGTGAATATTCTTTTTTTATTTTTTCTCCTGAACTTAAAATTCTTCATGAAATAACAAAAACAAAAGATATTATTCCTGATTATTTAATTTTAGTTGATGTACCTGGGCTGATAAGAGGAGCCCATAAAGGCGAGGGTTTAGGTAATGAATTTTTAAGTTATTTAAGAGCTACTGATGTAGTTTTAGAAATTGTAAGAAATTTCAAAAATCAAAATGTTCCTCATACTGAAGGCAATATCGATCCTTTAAGAGATATTTTAATAATTGAAGAAGAAATCATTGAAGCAGAAAAAGAAATTCTAGAAAGAAATTTAAAAATTATTAAAAAGAAAGGAGAAAAAGAAAAAGAATTAGCAATGGAGCAAATTTTAAAAAATTTAGAGCCCTTTAAAAGATTTCCCGAATTTTCAGAAATTCTTAAGGAATATAATTTACTTTTAACTAAAGATTGGTATCTTTTAATTAACGGAGAAGAAATTAATATTGATAAAGAAATTAAATCAGCTTTTAAAAATGTTTATTTTCTTGATGTGAAGTGGGAAATAGAAGCTAAAGAATTTGAAGATATTCCTAAAAGTTTTCATGATTTTTCTTATAAATTTAGAAAAGATTTAAATATTATTCAGTTTTTTACTTTTACACAAGAAATAACTCAAGAATGGTTTATTAAAAAGGGAGCTACTTATTTAGAAGCTGCTTATCTTATCCATTCTGATTTTGGAGAAAAATTTAAAGAAGCTCAGGTGATAAACCTTGAAGAATTTTTAATTTTTAAAAATTGGGAATTAGCAAAAAAATCAGGTAAAATAAAAATAAAAAGTAAAGAGGATAAGGTTGAAGAAAACGATATAATTTTAATTAAAATTTGATATAATAAAGATATGAAAAATTTATACGATTTAACGTATTGGATAAAGATTTCCTTAGATCCTAAAGAGATAGAAAATAAAGTTTTAGAGCTTATTAAAAATTTAGATGGAGAAGTTATTGGAGTCAATGAATCACAAAAAAAACAAATGGCTTATCCTATAGAAAAAGAAACTCATGGTTATTTAAGTTCTGTTTTCTTTTATGCAGAACCACAAACAGCTGAAAAACTTAATTTTGAACTTAAAAGATTTAACGGTATTTTGAGATTTTTAATTGTTAAAAGAAAAAAATTACCTAAAACAATTTCTTCTCTAAAAAATAGTTTTGAATTAAAAAAAGAAGTATCTTTAGAGAATGAATCTAAATAAAGTTTTTTTAATAGGTAGACTTACTCAAGAAGTTGATTTTAGATTTTTACCATCAGGAACACCGATGGCTATTTTAAATTTAGCTACTAATAGAATTTATAAAGATAAAACAGGAAATTTGAAAGAAGAAACAGAATATCATCGCGTCGTTGCTTGGGGAAAATTAGCAGAAGTTTGTCATCAAAATTTAAATAAGGGAAGGCTTATTTTTGTTGAAGGAAGAATAAAATCAAGATCTTGGATAGATGGTCAGGGAAATAAAAGAGTTACTTATGAAATTATTGCTGAAAATATTAAATTTGGTCCTAAACCTGGTTCAGATATTATAGAAAAGAATTTAGAAGAATTAGAAGCAGAACTCGAAGATTATAAACTAGAAACTCCGGAAGAGTTTGGAATTTTAGATATACCTTTTTAAAATGAAGAAAGAAACACTTGAAGGAAGAGTAATCGAATCTTTACCAGATGCTACTTTTAAAGTAGAACTTGATGATGGAAGAATAATTTTAGCTTATGTTTCTGGTAAAATGAGACTTAATTTAATTAAAGTAATTCCTGGAGATAAGGTTTTAGTAGAGATTTCTCCTTACGATCAAAAAAGAGGAAGAATTATTAAAAGACTTTAATTTATGCCATATTTTACAGGTAAGGGAGATAGGGGATATAGTATTATAGATAAAAAGAAATTTTCTAAAAACAATATTTATTTTGAAGTTTTAGGAGAACTTGATGAATTTAATAGTTTTTTAGGTTTTTTAAAAAATTTAATCAAAGACAGAAAAATAAGAAAGGAGCTCCTTTTAATACAAAATGATATTTTTATTATTCAGGCAAATATTTCTTGGTTTATTTACCCAAAATTTAAAAAACCAAAAATAAAAAAAGAAAGAATAGAAGAAATAGAAAATAAAATTAAGGAGATAGAAAGAATAAAAAAACCACCCAATCACTTTGTTATTCCTGGAAGTAATTTAGAGTCAGGAGCTTTGGATTATTTGAGA
The DNA here is from genome assembly GCA_036741875.1 of Patescibacteria group bacterium. GTDB lineage: Bacteria > Patescibacteriota > Minisyncoccia > UBA6257 > HR35 > HRBIN35. The sequence continues at coordinate 17,890 of DAINRM010000001.1, forward strand.
GCTAAAGCAAGAAGTTTAGAAAGAAAAATAGTTTCTTTTTCTAAAAAGAAAAAATTAGATAAAAACTTATTAAAATATCTAAATAGACTTTCAAGTTATTTTTTTGCTTTAGCAAGATTAAAATCAAAAAATGATAGAAAACCGTGGTACTAGGGAAAATAATGAGGAAAATTTTGTGAAATTTGTAGCTTTATCTCATTTTGCACCAGGAATACTCATTTATATAGTAAAACCTGTTTTGAGGAGGTGTTCTATAAATTAGAAAAAAGGATTAGCTTCTGATTATATTAAAGATGTTTACAATTATTATAAATTAATTAAAAATATGATAAGATTTAAAATAAACACAGGTCGATTTTAAGTTTTAAAAATTAAAATGTCTCCAGTAAGTCCTTTTTACATTTTAGGAGCAGTTTTGGTTTTTTTTGCTCTTTATTTTATTTATATATTTAATGATTTAGTCAAAAAAAGAGAAAGAGTAAAAGAGGCTTCATCAAGTATTGAAGTAATGCTTAAAATGAGGGCCGATTTAGTCCCCAATTTAGTTGAAGTAGTTAAGGGTTATGCTGTTCATGAAAAAGAAGTTTTAGAAAAAGTTACTGAAGCAAGAACAAAAATTTTAGAAGCAAAAACAGTTAAGGAAGGATTGGAGGCTGATAATATGTTAAGTTCAGCCCTCAAAACCCTTTTTGCTGTAGCTGAAAATTATCCAGACTTAAAAGCAAATCAAAATTTTCTTGAACTTCAAAAACAACTTTCAGATGTTGAAGATAAAATTCAGGCTTCTAGAAGATTTTACAATGCAATGGTTCAAGAATACAATTCATCTCTTAAAGTTTTCCCAAATTCAGTTATAGCTTCTATGTTCGGATTTAAAGAAGTAGAATACTTTGAACTTTCGCCTGAAGAAAAAGAATCAGCAAAAAAGCCTCCAGAAGTAAAATTTTAATAATTAACAATTGCAGTTGACAATTTTTAAAATTAAAGGTAAAATATAAGTAATGGTAGGACCTAATCATATCCAAAAAAGGATAGAAAGGAAATTTGAAAAAGAATCAGCCCAGAAAAGAGAAAAAATACCTGAAGGTTATAATCCTTTGTCTTTACATGAAATTATTACTAAAGAAGGAAGATTATTTTTGTCTGCTTTAGCAGCTAGGTTACAGGAGTTACAAAATCAAAACCAAACACAAAGTGAAATTATAAAAAGTATAATTACTAAAATTGAATCTTATCAAAAAAACCCCTCAACAAGAACCTCAATTTAGTCCAGAAGAACTTAAAATTTTACTTGGTACTCCTGATGGCCAAGAAAAAGGTATTTATCAAAGAATAGAAGAAGCAAGATTAGAAGCCTATAGACTTTTGTCAGATTTTAAACCAGAGAGATTAACCCTATTAGCAAATGTTAATGAGAATCTTGCTTCATTTTTGAGAGGGATAGGAATTATTGGTCCAAATAATGAACTTTTAGTAGATCAAGAGGGTTTAAGAGATAATCTTGCCAGAATTTTCTCTTATATGTTTATTGAAAACCGAGATGGGTTTAATGGTTTAAAAGAAAAAGTTAAAAAGTATAATGAAAGTTTAAATAATATAAACGATCTGTCTACTCAAATCGGTCAATTAGTAAGAGGAAAAGTAGAAGAATTATTGGGTAGAAGGCTTGAAGGTTTGTCAAAAGAACAAAGAAACGAATTTCTACAATTTGTACAAAACACAGCTTTTGATGTTGTTGTTGAAGCTATTCAAATAGGAGATAGAAATAATATAGATGTTGATAATATTGTTGCTAGAATTTCAGAAAATATACAAGAGAAAATGTTAGAATTAGGAAGAGAAAAATTAGGTATAGGGTTTAAAGAAAAATTACTTGGTAGTGAAGGAAGATTTAAAGAAATGATGGGTAAGATTTCTGAAGAATTAAGGACAGCACTAGGAAAACCACAAGAAGTAAGAATAAATATAGAACAAATAGCAAATCATCTTAGAGAAATGAAAGAAAATTTAGACGTCATTTCAGGGGTTTTGTATAGAACGGTTTTAGAACATGGTCAAGAATTTGCAAGTAAAGCTATATTGAAAGGAACAAAAACAGCTATTGAGGAAATTGGCAGGGCGGGTACTGGTAATGTTGTAGAGAATATGAAAACCGTAAGAGATTCTATTGAAGAGATCAATAAAATTCATAAGGGTACCGAGCTCAATAAACCTGGAAAAACAAAAAATGTTATAGAAAGGCTTAAGTCTTTCGAAAAAAGGTTATTAAATCTTTTCATCTCACCAGAACTTCAACGTCTTATAGCAGGGTTAGAACAGTCTAATAAATAAATAAATAAATTAATCCCCATGATTGATAAAGAAGAAATTAGAAAAAAATTTTTGGAGACAGAAAATGTAGAAGAGTTTTATGATTGGCTTTTGAAAAATTTTAATGATCTTCCCTTAGAGCTTCAATCTCTGCTTTTTGAGTTTCATTTAGATCAAGCTTTAACACAAGAAATTCAAAGATTAGAATTTCAATATAAATTTTTAAAAGCACTTTATGATTATCTTAGAGAAATGCACCAAACCTTTCGAGAACTTGAAGATCAAATAAAACTTATTGAATTAAAAATGAAAATAGAGGAAAATTTTAATTGATTTCATAAATTTTAAAATTATTGACAAATTTTTAAATTTAATATAAAATTAAGGTTAAATGGTAAGTTCTGAAAGAGGAATAAATAAAAGAGGACCCGAAAAATCCTTATTACCATCTAGTTTAGAAGAATTACCTCAAGAATTAAATGGGTTAATCGGTAGTTATTTTAATCTAGATCCAGATCTTCTAAAAAGATTAGATCTTGAAAAAATCCCTGAATTAATAGAATCATTAAGAAGTAAAATAGAAGAGTTAATACGCCAAATAGAAAGAGAATTTCCTTCATTATTGCAAAAGCTGAAGGAAGTTGTTGCTAACTTTGTTGATAAATTATATGTTGATGATAAATTATATTTTATTTCACCTGAATTTAGAAAAATGGGAAAGGGTGAGGTAGGAATAGCTATTACTATAGCTATCATTTTCACGGC
>DAINRM010000001.1:21064-73917 GCA_036741875.1 Patescibacteria group bacterium
AAATGGGAAAGGGTGAGGTAGGAATAGCTATTACTATAGCTATCATTTTCACGGCGTTATTAATTTTACTTAATCCACAGACTGAAAATTTTGTTAGAAATGTAGGTGTGGCTTTATCTTTACCTTTTTCTTATTTATCACAACTCTCTAATGAGTTAGCAGAATATCTTTCATCATACAAAGGTTTGATTTTTGCGGTACACCTTACAATTACTCTCGTTTATATGAGTGTTTTTAATCAATTAGGCAGACTTTTGTTTACAAATAGTTTCGATATTGAAAGATTTTCTCGAGAAGTTAGGAGAATCTTACGTGGTCAAAGTTTGAGTAATATATCTGAAAGAAGTATTCTGATGAGGGACATGCGCCTAGCTTTTATAGCTTTTTCGCTTTTATTTATTTTTGCTCCTCTTTCATTATTTGGGCCACCTGATCTTCCCTATGCTTTCACTTTTAGAATTATTTCTCATATTCTTAATTTACCTGCAGCTATAATTTCAGGTGGATTTAATATAGTCGCTGATCTTATAAGAGATTATAGAGAGACAGTTGAAGCTATTTTTAAAACTCTTGCGTCAATCATATCTGAATTACAAAAAATTTCTCCCCATCAATCTCCTTTAAAACCACCTGGACCGCCTTCATCTTAAATTAAATTAAATGAATAAAAAAAACAAAGCTTTAAACGAGTTATATAAGACATTGTTTGAGTATTATTTTTTGAACCTTTATTGTAAAGTTTCTCAAAAATTAAATCCTGGGGAGTTAGATTTAATAACTAAATTTATTGAAAAAATTTTTGATGAAATTATAAAAAGAGCCCAAAATAAGAATTTAGGTTTAGAAGATTTAGATTTAGAATTTGAAATGAATATTAAAGAGCTCACTAAAAATTTTCCAGAAATTCATGAGAAACTTTATCAAGCATTGGAAGAAGCCAGAAAAGATGTAAATCAAATTTTGGTCGAATTTTTAAAAAATAATCAAACATAATAATGGTTTTTAGAAGATTATATGAAATGATAAGAAGACCCAGTGTAAGATTTCCTGAACCTGTTATTGGTAGGTTAGATGAAGTATGGAACAGATTCTTTAGAGGGTTGAATGTAGATTTTAATAACCCTAACAATATCTATCAAGCTTTTCTCATGTTTCTTTCATTAAATCTTATGGGTATTAGAGATCCTCAAAATTTACTTCCTCAAGAGGTAAGAAATCGTTTACAGGATTTGTTAAATAATACGAGAAACGAAGTAAATCAATTGCAAAGTCAAATTGGGCAATTGCAAAATTTAGATCCAAGTATTAGACAACAGATAGAAAAACTTGTTGCCAATGTTCTAGATGCAATTAACAGTGTTTTACAACAACCTAATCCTCAACAGCTTTCAAGTTTAGCAAATCTTTTAAATACATTACTTATTCGTCTTACTCAGCCATCAAATCAGCAGTTTCAACAATTGCAAACAAATATTCAAAACCTTCAAGCACAAATAAAAAGCCTCGAAGAATTTTTAAGTAGAACTTTACCATTAGAACTTATTAATCTTAGAGATATTTATATAAGTAATGAGTTTTATGAGTCAATTACTCGAGGTGATCGAAGTGCTATTGTAAGATTTGGTGAGGGGTTACAAAGGATAAGAGAACATTTAAGGAGCGGAGGAAGCATACAAATTATCATTGGGAATCAAAATGATCTTCAAGCACTGGGGAATTTTCTTTCCAGCTTGGGATTAAACCTAGATCTTAATAACGATGATACAAGAAGAAGATTAGGAATAGAAGATCAGAATAATACTTATTACTTATCAGTAAACCCTCTTAGAATAGGAATGGAGGGTGTTAATACACTTCAAGATTTAGAAAATAGAATAAGAGAATTAGTAAGTCAAAGGGAAGAGAGGGAGAAAAATTTAAAAGCTAGAAGTGAAGAGGTTAATAAGGCTATGCGAGAAGCCCAAGAAAGAGGAAATGAAACTCTTAGAAGATTTTTTGAACTTTATGGTCAAATACTTCAAGAAGTTAATAGAATAGAAACTACAAGTAGAAATATTTTAAATAAATTCGCTTTAAGTAACACAAAATCTTTTCTGACAGGTAAGGAATACAATAGGTATGTAAAAAGTAGAATTTTAGAATATGCCACCTTCCTTCATCAGTTAGAAAGAGAACTTAACGATTTAGATAGAACTGTTCAAGAAGTAATTGAAGGAAGACGTGAAGTAACTCAACAAATGATTGAAGCTTTAGAGAGAATGTTAATAGAATTACAAACGATATCAAAAGCTTTACAAGAGATAAGTAATCTGACAGCAGAAAACGTTCCACCATTTCCAAAAAGGCTTTGGGAAGCATTTAAAAATATTACCGGAGTTCTTTCAGGAGCAGGTTTAATTGCTGGTATAATTGCAGTAGGGTGGATAGGTGCTTTTGCTTTTCTTCCTTGGGGTCTTATAGCCTGGGCAGAAAAACAAATAAAAGAAAATCTTTTAAAATCAAGCTCTAGTAAATAAATTTTTGTTATAATTAAAATTAGTCTCGGGGCGTGGCGCAACGGCTAGCGCGCTGGCTTTGGGAGCCAGAGGTTGCGGGTTCGAATCCCGCCGCCCCGAATTTTATCATGAAGACAGCATATACTGTTTTAGAAAAAAATAGTTTTAGAACATTTATTTTATTTTTTTCTTACTTCGCTCTTTTTTCTATATTTTCATTAGTTCTAAGAATTTTGATTAATAATGATTATGTTTTTGTCTTTATTTTACTTTTTGCTTTAATTTATAGTTTTTTCTCATTAATCTTAGGAACTAAAATTTCTCTTCATCTTTTTGGTGCTAAAGAAATTAAAAAAGAAGATATGCCAGAAATCTATAATTTAGTAGAAAATATTTCTATCATTGCTGGTCTTCCTAAGACGCCAAAAGTTTATATTATTGATACTAATGAAATGAATGCTTTTGCTATGGGAACACATTATTCAAATTATTTAGTCGCTTTAACCACAGGTCTTATTAAAAAATTAGATAAAAAAGAATTAGAGGCTGTCATTGCTCATGAAATTGCTCATATAAAAAATAAAGATACTAGACTTATGACTATAGCTGTCTTTTTAGCAGGAGTACTTTCTATTGCTGCTGAGATTTTTTTAAGAGTAGCAAATAGCGTGAGTAGAAATTCAAGAAAAGGAGGAAGTATCGCTGGTATTTTATTTTTAGCAGGATTAATTTTTATTATTCTCTCTCCTCTTTTTGCTACTTTAATTCAACTTTCAATTTCTAGAAAAAGAGAATTTATGGCTGATGCTACTTCAGCTTTACTTACAAGAAATCCTTTGGCTTTAGCTTCTGCATTAAAAAAAATCTCACAATCATCTCAAGAGTTTTTTTATAATTATCCAAATTATGCTTCAATTTTTATTTACAATCCATTTGAAAAAAAGAAAGATTTATTAAGCAAGATAGAAAACATTTTTTCTACTCATCCACCTGTTGAAGAAAGAATAAAAATTTTAAGAGAAATGGTTATATAATTTAAAAATAAAGTCGGTTAATTATAATGGTTTTTAAATAATGTTTAAATTTCCAGAAATTCCGGAATTAGAAAAACTAATCATAAATTTTTGGAAAACAAACAAAACCTTTTTAAAATCAGTTCTTCAAAATAAAAATAAAAAAAGATTTAACTGGTTTGAGGGTCCTCCCTATGCTAATGCTGTTCCTCATATTGGACACTTTCTTATAAGAATTTATAAAGATACGACAATGAGATTTTATACGATGAGAGGTTATTACGTGCCAAGAAGAGCTGGATGGGATACACATGGACTTCCTATAGAGGTTGCTACAGAAAAAGAACTTGGTTTTAAAACTAAAAAAGATATTTATGATTATGGTATTGAAGAGTTTAACAAAAAATGTAAAGAACTTGTAATGAAATACAAACATGCTTGGGAAGAAACTGATGAGAGAATGGGATTTTGGATTGATCATAAAAATGCTTATGTTACTTACGATCCTTTTTATATTGAATCAACTTGGTGGATTCTTTCACAAATTTATAAGAAAGGTCTTTTAGTAAAAGAATATAGGATTTTTCCTTATTGTCCTAGATGCGAAACTGTTCTTTCAAAAGCAGAGCTTGGTATGCCTGATGCTTATAAAAAAGTAAAAGATCCTGATGTTTATGTCCTCTTTAAAGTTAAAAATAGAGATGAATATCTACTTATTTGGACAACTACCCCTTGGACTTTACCTGGAAATTTAGCTTTAGCAGTTAATCCAGAATTTGATTATTATCTTTATAAATTAGATGGCAAAAAAGTATGGACGCATCAAAAATTAGATGGAGAGGTAGTTAAAACTCTTAAGGGTAAAGATCTTGTAGGTATAGAATATGAGCCTCTTTTTGATATTAAGAACTTTGAGATAAATAAAAATGATTATAAAGTTTATCCTGCAGATTTTGTTAAAGAAGAAGAAGGTACAGGAATAGTTCATATTGCTCCAGCTTACGGAGATGATGACTTTAAATTAGGAGAAAAACATAAATTAGGAATTTTGAATTATCTTGACTCACAAGGAAGATTTGTAAGCGGTTATATAAAAGATTTAGAAGGTAAAATTGAAGGAAAATACTTTAAAGAAGCCGATGAAATTATTTTAAACTATTTGAAAGAAAAAGGATTAATTTGGAAGGGAGATCTAAAAGGTTATGAACATGAATATCCTCATTGTTGGCGATGTAAAAATCCTTTAATATATTTTGCTAATTCTGGATGGGTAATTAAAATTTCAAAATTAAAAGATGATCTTATTCAAAATCATAATAAAGTTAGATGGATTCCAGAAGAATATGGAAATAGATTTTATGAATGGATTAAAGAGGGTGTTGATTGGAATCTTTCAAGAACAAGATTTTGGGGAATACCTTTACCATTTTGGGTTTGTGAAAGATGTGGTTATACGGAAAGTATTAGCAGTTTAGAAGAGTTTTCTAAAAAATTTAAAGCTAATAATAATTATTTCTTAATGAGACACACAGAAGCTTTAAGTAATAAGAAAAATTTTCTTTCTTCCTATCCTGAAGACAAGTTTAATCCTTTAACTAGAAAAGGAGCAAATGATGCTAGAAAAAAAGCCTTTGCTTTAAGAAAATTTAAAATAGATATTATTTATGCTTCTCCGCTTGCAAGAACTAAGCAGACCGCGGAAATTATAAGTGAAATTTTGAAGGTTCCTGTAATTTTTGATCATCGACTTAGAGAGATAGATTTAGGAGAATTAAATGGTAAGCATTATGAAGAATTTGATAAATTCTACTACAATGAATTTACAGGCAAAAGAGATTTAGAGAAAAAACCGGTAAATGGAGAAAGTTTAAATGATGTAAGAAAAAGAGTTATTAATTTCCTTTTAGATTTAGAAAAGCTTCATAAAGGTAAAAATATTTTGATAGTTTCTCATGGAGCACCTCTTTGGATGTTAGAAAACGAAATGAAAGCTTTAAACGATGAAGATATTGTTGATTTTAAAATTAAATCTTATGAACTTGGAGAGTTAAGAAAAATTGAATTTAAAGTAGTCCCAAGAAATTCTGAAGGTTTGATCGATCTTCATAAACCATTTGTGGATAATTTTTCTTGGCTTTGTCCTAAATGTAAGGGTTTAATGAAAAGAACTCCAGAAATAGCTGATATTTGGTTTGATTCAGGTTGCGTACCTTTTGCTTCTAATTACTATCCAAAAAGAAATAAATTGGAAATAGATAAAAATATTATTTATCCTGCTGATGTTCTTATAGAAGCAATAGATCAAACAAGAGGATGGTTTTATACTCTTCTAGCTATTAGCGTTCTTTTAAAGAATAAATCACCATATAAAAATATAGTTTGTTTAGGTTTTGTCTTAGATTCTCAAGGAAGAAAAATGTCTAAATCATTAGGAAATTTTGTTGAACCTTGGGAAATTATGGAAAAATACGGTGCTGATGTTTTAAGAACTTATTTCTATTATCTTAATAAGGAGGGAGATAACAAACTTTATAAAGAGGAAGAACTTAAAACATTCAAAAATGAATTTTATGGTCTTCTTTTCAACATTTTGAAATTCTATAAATTTTATTATGATCCAAGTATAAGAAGCTTTAAAGGTAAAAAAGAAATGCAGATAATAGATATTTGGTTTTTAGCAAGATTTAAAGAGGTTTATCAAGAATATTTGAAGAATATGGAAAATTTTGGTTTTCATAAAGCTACCAGACTTCTTTTCGATCTTTTAGGAGACTTTTCAAGATGGTGGCTTAGAAGATCAAGAGAAAGATTTCAAAACCCGAAAAACAAAAAAGAATTTATCAATGCTTATCTTAATTTTCAAGACTTTTTATATGATTATCTAAAAATGTTAGCACCTCTTTCTCCTTTTGTGGCTGAGTATATTTATCAAGAAATAAAAGATGATTTAAGGGTAAGATATCCAGTAAAGGAAAGCATTCATTTAGAAAAATTAGGAGAACCTCTTAAATTAACTCTCAAAGAAAAAATGCTTCTTGAAGAAATGGAGAAAATAAGAATGATTGCTTCTGAAGTTCATAGATTAAGAAAAGAAAATAATCTTAAGCTTAGGCTTCCTCTTAAATCTTTATACATTAAAACAAAATATTCTCCAGAAGTTTTGGAAATTTTGAAAGATGAAGTTAACGTGATGGAAATAATTTTTGGTGAGCCAAAAGAAAAAGAAGGTTTTCTTTATTCACAAACACCAGATGAATTTTGGCTTGATGCTAAAATTGATGAAAAACAAAAAGTAATGGGAATAGTAAAAGATTTTGTAAGAATGATACAAGATTTAAGACAAGATGCTGGACTTATGCCTAAAGAAAGTGTTTTGCTTAAATTTGAAGCTCCTAAACTTTTAAGTGAAATTATAAATAAAAATATTAAAACAATTGAAAGATTAACCAAATCTAAATTAGTTAAAAACGGAAAAGTCATTTTAGCAGAAAAAGAAACAGATTATGAAAATTTTGGTAAGGTCAAAATAGTTATTTATAAAAGTTGATTTAAATGGAAAAAATAAGTTTAAACGATTTTCAAAAAATAGATTTAAGAGTAGGGAAAATTATAAGTTGTGAAAAAGTAGAGGGAACTGATAAGCTTTATAAATTATTAGTTGATTTAGGGGATGAAAAAAGAAATATTGTTTCGGGAATTGCTGATAAATATACTCCTGAAGATTTAAACGGACAACTTATAGTAGTTATTACTAATTTAGAAGAAAAAGTAATCAAGGGTGTTAAAAGCGAAGGGATGCTTCTTGCTGTTGATGATCCAGAAAATGGCCCTGTACTTATTGTTCCTCTCTCCCAAGTAAAAGTAGGTTCTAAAGTAAGATGAGTTTTGAAGAAAAATATTATTTAATGAAAAGAGGAGGGAGTATATTGGCTGAAATTTTAAAAACTCTCTCTCAAGAAGTTAAAGAAGGGATTAGCCTTAAAAAACTTGACTCTTTAGCAGAAGAACTTATTTATAGCTTTGGAGCCGAACCAGCTTTTAAGGGCTATAAAGCACCTTTTGCTACTAAAGAGTACCCTTATACTTTATGTGCTTCTTTAAATGAAATAATTGTTCATGGCTATCCTGAAGAAAATATTTATTTAAAACCAGGAGATGTTTTGAAACTTGATCTCGGTTTAAAATATCAAGGTGTTTTTTTAGATTCTGCTATTACATTATTTGTTGAAGAAACTAAAGAAGAAATTATTTATCTTATTGATATTACTAGAAAAGCCTTAAAGGAGGCTTTAAAAATTATAAAACCTGGAATAAAAACTGGAGATATAGGATGGAAAATTGAATCTACCATTGAGGACGCTGGTTTAAGTGTGATTAAAGACTTTTGTGGACATGATATTGGAGAGGTTTTACATGGAGATTTACAGATATTTAACTTTGGAGATCCTGGACAAGGTAAACTTATAAAGGAAGGGATGTTTTTTACTCTTGAACCTATGGCTTCTTTAGGTTCTGGAGAAATAGAAAGAATCGATGATTATGTTTTTAGAACGAAAGATAATTCTATATCTAGTCATTTTGAAGTAACTTTAGTTGTTAAAGAAAATGGTGCAGAAGTTTTAACCCCTCTTATTTAAGGTCGAAATTAATAAATATAAAATAATGATTTTAAAAAAAGAATTTGAGGAGTTTTTAAAAAAATTATCTGAAGAGATTCCTAAAGATAAAAAACAAGTTTTTTTTGAAGAATGCAATAGATTATGTAAAAAATATGATGAAGAATTTAAAAAAACTCCTCCAGAAAAATATGAAGAATTTTTCTTTAGTTTTTTAGACGAGCTGTTTAATATTTATTACAAATATTCAAGAGTGTCGCAAAATTAATAAAAATTTAATAAAATAAAAATGATTTTTGAAAGTTTTAAAGGAGAAAGACCAAAATTTCCAGAAGGATTAGATTTAGAATTAAACTTTAAATTTCTTAAAGAATTGTTTCATTTTTTTGCTCAATTTAAATCTCGCTTCCCGGAATTAAATATAAGTTTAAGAGATTTATTTGAATTTGTTAAAAATCACAAATCTTTGATTGAAGAATTTTATAATTCTTTGTTTAAACTTTACTTAGAAGGAAGAATAACTTTAGAAGAATTAAGAGAAAAAATAAAGGAACATCCCTTATATCAAGAAATTGCAGGTATCTCTCGATATAGAGAAATAGGAAAGATTAGCCCAGAATTAGCATTAGGATTAGCAGTAATATTAGCTTTTTTGGGTTTAGCTATTATAGAAGCTTCTGTTATACTATTTGGAAACTTTGGTATAGGTCAAGTACATAAATTGGAAGAAATTAAAAAGGTTTTCGAAAACCCACGTTAATAATTTTAGTCCAGGGGGCAGGATTCGAACCTGCGCAGCCACGAGGGCGCCTGGTTTACAGCCAGGTGCGTTTGACCACTCCGCCACCCCTGGTTTTTACTTAGTAATACATTTATAATTATAGCAAATGCTGATTAGAAATTTCAATAGCTTAGCTTTAACTAAGGAAAGAGAATTTCTACTTAAAGCTTTAAATTATGGTTTAGAAAAAATTCAACCTGAAAATTATTTAAAAGAAAAGATTAAATTTTATGAAAATGTTTTAGAAATTTCTGACAAAACTTATGATCTAAAAAATTTTGAAAATGTTTATTTAGTTGCTTATGGTAAGGGTTCATCTTTAATTTCGAAATATTTAGAAGAAAATCTGAAAGATTTTTTAAAAGAAGGATATGTTATTGATACTAAAGAAGAAGGTTTTAAAAAAATTAATTTTACCTTAGGAACCCATCCTTTACCATCAAAAGAAAATCTAGAGTTTACCGAAAAAGTAATTAAAAGATTTGAAGGAAATTTAAAAGAAAATGATTTAGTTATTGTTATTACCTGTGGAGGAGGCTCTGTTTTATTTGAAAAACCAGCAAAAATAGGCCTTGAGGAAATTATTAAAATTAATGAAGAACTTTTAAAATCAGGAGCTGATATTTACGAAATGAATACAATAAGAAAACATCTTTCTTTAGTTAAAGGGGGAGGGCTGACAAAAATTTTTTATCCGGCAAAAATAATTTCTTTAATTTTATCTGATATTCCTGGTGATGATATAAGTTTTATAGCCTCAGGACCCACAGTAAAAGATGAAACAACGCTCAAAGAGGCTGTTGAAATTATTAACAAATTTAATTTGAAAAACGTAAGAAAAGAGTGGCTTATTGAAACCCCTAAAGAAGATATTTACTTTAAAAACGTTGATTATTTTATTCTCTTAAGCAACAAGGATATCTTAAATGAAATTAAAAATTTTTTAAAAAAAGAAGGTTGGGAAACAGAGATTTTAACTTACACTTTAAGTGGAAACGTTAAAGAGATTGCAAAAAAATTTATAAACCTTAAAACAGAAAGTAAAATTTATCTTTGCGGTGGAGAAACAACTGTTGAAGTTAAAGGGAAGGGAATTGGGGGCAGAAATCAGGAACTTGTTTTATGGTTTTTGAAATTTTTGAAAGAAGAACCTAGAAATACTATTTTTATTTCTTTTAATACCGATGGTGTTGATAATACAGAATTTGGCGGTGCTTTGGGTGATCTCTTAAGTCTTAAAAAAACAGATGAAATGAGATTAAATATTGATGAGTTTTTAGAAAATAATGATAGTTTTAATTTTTTCAAAAAAATAGGAGATGGTATTCTTACAGGTAAATTAGGTTCTAATGTCTCAGATATAATGATTCTAGCTAATTTTTAGTTTTGATTTTACATACTCTAAATCAACATCGATCTTTTTGCCTCGATTAAAAATTTTATAAGGATCAAAAATATTTTTTATTTCAACAAAAATTCTATAAATTTCTTCACCAAAAAGTTTTCTTAAATAATACCCTCTAATTAAACCATCATTATGCTCAGCCGTAAAAGAACCTTGATATTCTAAAACAAGATCATAAACTTTTTCCATTAAAGGAAAAATAATATTCTTTTCTTTTTTCATATCTAAAAGAGGAATAATATGCAAATTACCATCACCTAAATGACCAGAAATAGTATAAATTATTTTAGATTCATCTAAAATTTTTTTAAGCTTAGGAAAGAATTCTGGAAAATATTCGGGATTAACAATAATATCATCAATAAATGGTGCTGCTAAACGATTTTTAATTTTTTCCCTTAAAAGTTTAAAAGTGTCTCTTCTTAATTTCCAATATTTTTGTGCTTCCTTTTCATCTTTACAGGTTCGATATTTTAATTTTAAATCCTTTAAGATTTCTTCAGTTTCTTTTACTTTTTCTTCTATTAATTTTTCACTATTTTCTCCAAATTGAATTAAAATGATTAATTTCGGAATACCTGAAAGTATTATGAGCTTTATTTCTGGTAAAAAGAATTTAAACGTTGAAAAAATACCTTTAGCTCCTAAAACTTCAGCCATTTCTTTTGCAAATCTTAAATAAATTTTAAAAGTATGATCATCAGTAATTTCTAAACTTGTTGGATTTAAGGGTAAAATTTTTTGTAAAAAACTTGGAATTGAATTTATATCTTTTAAAAAAACAATAATTAATCTTTCTATTTTTTCTTTTTCAATCAATTTAATTTTTGCCTTAGTAATTATCCCTAAGGTTCCTTGTGAACCAATAAAAATTTTACTCAAATCAAAACCGTCTGATGATAAAATGTTCCAAATATTATAGCCAGCAGAATTTTTTTTAACTTTAGGCTGACTTCTTTTTATAATTTCAGTGTTTTCTTTAAAAAGCTTATAAATTTTTCTATATATCTCTCCTTCAAAATTATCTAACATCATTTTTCTTTCTAAATCTTCAAAACTTATTTTTTTAAATTTATATTCATTTCCATCACTTAAAACAACATTAATATCTTCAACATAATTTTCTGTTTTTCCGTACTTAAGAGTTTTTTCTCCGCCAGAATTATTAGCTATCATTCCTCCTAAAGCACAAAAATCCTTAGAAGCAGGATAAGATGGTAACATTAAATCTAAACTATTAATTTCTTTTTCAAAATCTCTAAAATAGACTCCTGGTTCTACATAAGCTCTTTTTTCTTCTTTATTTATCTCAAAATGATTGAAATATTTTGTAAAAACTAAAATTAAATCTTCTCCAATAGCACCTCCTGACATATCTGTTCCTGCAGATCTTGAAGTTAAGGAAATATTATTTTTCTTTGCATAATCTACAATTAATGAAATATCTTTCACGCTTTTTGGAAAAATAACAGCTTTTGGTTTTATCTTAAAAATACTTTTGTCTTCAGAAAATTCTTCTAAAATACTTTCATCTTTTAAAATCTCACCTTCTATTTTAAGTTCAAAAATTTCATTCATTAAAAATAATTTTATATAATATCTAAAGAAAAATGAAAACAGGAACTATCACTTTTAGCTTAGATACAGGAAAATGTCCTCGATGGCTTTTTGAAAGAATGAAAATTTTAGCTGGAATAATGAGTGAAATTATTATTGAAGAATTCGGTGAGGAAGAATTTTTAAAAAAATTAAGTGATCCTTTTTGGTTTCAAGCTTTTGGTTGTGCTTTAGCTTTTGATTGGAACTCTTCAGGGCTTACAGTAACAACAACCGCTGCTTTAAAATTAGCTCTTCAAGAAAGAGATTTAGGAATTTACGTTTGTGGAGGAAAAGGAAAAACTTCAAGAAAAACACCTGAAGAAATTTTAATTTTAGGAGAAAAATTGGGTTTTGATCCCTATCATTATATAAATTATTCAAAACTTATTGCTAAAATTGATAATTCTCTCATTCAAGATGGCTTTAATATTTACCATCATACTTTTATAATTACAAAAAATGGAAATTTTGCTGTTATTCAGCAAGGAATGAATACATCTTTTTCTCTAGCTAGAAGATACCATTGGTGGAGCAAAGCATTAAAAGAAGATATAACCTTAGAACCTCACACTGGAATAGTTTCTCAAAAAGTTTTTAATAAAGTTTTAAATTTAACCGCTAAGGAAAGTTTAGAAAATAAAAATTTGATTGTTGAACTAGTAAACTCCCCTAAGGAACTTATAAAAGATTTAAAATTTTTAGAAAAACCATCAAAATCTTTATTTTTACCTAATATCGAATTTAAATATCATCCTGTTTTAGAAGAAAGATTTGACATAAAGAGATTGAAAAAGATTATTGAAAAGGCAAGCTTTTTAGAACCAAAAAAAATAGAAGAACTACTTCTAATTGAAGGTGTTGGACCTAAAACTATAAGAGCTTTATCTTTAATAGGTGAGCTTATTTACAGTAAACCAGCTTCTAAAATTGATCCGGCTAGATATTCTTTCGCTCATGGTGGTAAAGATGGCACTCCTTTCCCTGTTGATAAAAAAACTTATGATGAAACTATAAGAATTTTAAATAAAGCTTTAATTATTTCTAGACAAAAAAAACTTTTTATAAAAAGCAATGCGTCTTAAAAGAGATTTTTTTTATTAGACCAACTCTTAAAGTAGCTCAAGAACTTTTAGGGAAAATAATAGTAAGAAAATATCATGGAAAATTAATTTTAGGAAAAATTGTCGAAACAGAAGCTTATATAGGGCCAAAAGATAAAGCTTCTCATGCTTATTCTTTTAAAGGGCAAAGCGAAAAAGAAAAATTAAAAATCATTAAAGAAAATTGGTCAAGGATTAAAAATTATATTGAAGATAAAGAAAGATTTATAAAAAGGATATTAAAACTTAAAAATGCTAAAGTAACCAAAAGAAATTTAGCTGAATATTTAAAAGGTGGTCATATTTATATTTATTTAGTTTATGGAAATTATTTTCAGCTTAATATTACTACTTATAAAGAAGGTTATCCTGAATGTGTTCTTATTAGATCTTTAGAACCCTTAACTAAAAATTTTAAAATTAAACCAAATGGTCCTGGTAAACTTTGTGAATTTTTAAAATTAGACTACACTTTTTGGGGTTACGACTTAGTTGAAGGAAATGAAATTTGGATTGAAAATTGTGAAAATTATAAAGAGTATGATATAATGAAAACATCAAGAATAGGAATTGAATATGCAAAGGAAGACGCTTTTTTACCTTGGAGATTTTATATAAAAAATAATAAATGGGTTTCCAGAAGATAAAAAAATTGGCTGATTTTTTGAAAAAGGAAGATAATTTTCTTTTAATCACCCATAGAAATTTTGATTTTGATGCTATAAGTTCTCTTCTTTCTATGTCAATTATTTTAGATTATCTTGAAAAAAATTATTTACTTTATATGGATGAAGAAATTAAAGATGATTTTCTCAAACTTCCTAATATAAATAAGATTTCAAGAAAAATTGAAGGTTTTTTAAAAAATGTTATTTTTTTAGATTGCGAAAGAAAAACTTTAGTTAGCGAAAAAATTTTAAAGGAAATAGAAGGAAAATACTCTATTTTTATTGATCATCACCTATCAAACATGCTAAGTGGAGATGAAAATTATGTTTTTCCTGAAGCTTTATCGACAACACAAATTCTCTATTATTTAAAAGAGGAGTTAAAAATAAAAGATAAAAACTTAGCAGAACTTATTCTTTTAGGTATTTTAGGAGATACAAAATTTTTAATGATCGAAAAAGATACTTTAGCTTATAAAGAAATATTTAAGATTATTTTAAATCTTTTAGAGGAAGATGCTAATTATTTTTCATTAATTGAAAAATTTTACTTTAAGGATTGGGAAAATTTTAAATACAATGTTTCTCTCTTATCAAGAGCAGAAAAATTAGAAGACATTTGCTATTTGATAATAAAAAAAGAGGAAATTAAAAATAGTTATCATGAAAACCTTTCTAACCAACTTTCAGAAATAAAAGAAATAAAAATAGCTTTTGTTTTAAAAGAAATTGAAGAAAATAAAATAAAAATAAGTTTAAGATCAAAGGGAAATATAGATGTGTCTTATCTTGCTAAAAAATATTTTAATGGCGGTGGTCATAAAAATGCTGCGGGTGGTATTTTAGAAATGGATTTAAATTCTTCATTTAATTTTGTTTTAGAAAAAATTAAAGAATATTTAAAAGAAAAAAAATGAAAATAACCTTAGGACCGGAAAATCCACCATATAAAGAAGAACCAAAACCTAAGTGCGAATTTTGTAAAAAGCCTATCGAGGATTATTTATTACATCTTATAGTAGAAAAAGAATGTGAAATAGGAAAATTTTTTAGACGATGGAGTTTAAGATTATTCAAAGCTATTAAAAGATTTAAAAAAGAATTAGAAATTAAAGAGGTTGATATAGATGCTTATAAAAGAGCAATCAAAGAACTTATAAATAATGCCCATGAGTATTATCCCTTTTTTCAAATAATCGACATGTTTTTAGAAACTATTAAAGGACACAACGAAGAGGGTAAAAATTTAGAAGAGTTTCTATCACTACTTATGAAATTTACAAGCGTAGTTTACACTGATACAGAAGGACTACATAAAATTGAAGCATTTTTAAATGGATTAGGAGAGATATATAGATTAGTTATAAAATCACACGATGGTGAACCTCAATATTTATCTACAAACATGGAAGCTGATTCAAAATTGAATGATTTATATTTCTGTGTAGAATGTCAAAAAAGAATATCTTTTGATTTTGATTCTCAGAAAACATTAGAAAGAATTGAAAATTTTAAAGAGAATATTACTGAAATTTTAAAAATAGAAATCCCCCCAATTGATATTAATAGCCAAGATACTTTAAGAAGTTATTTAGATTTGATAAGTGAAGAAGGCTTTCTTTTTGATTTTATTAATCTTTTAATAGTAAGAAAAGAAAAAAAGTTAGATGACCCTATAAACAGTTTAAAAAAGCAAGATTTTTTAATAAAATTAAACGAAATTATAAATTTTTTGAATAAAAATCTTTGGTTTAGAATTTTAATATCTTATTTTAATTCTAAAGCTTTATTAGTTAAATTTTCAGAATTTATTTTAAATAACATAGAAAATTTTTCTAAATTAGTTAGCGATCTAAGTAAAATAAATATATCTGAGTTTGATATTATAAAAGCCCTAGAATTAGAAGATTATAATTCTTTTGAAAATCTTATCTCTTTTTTATTTTCTGTATTTTCAGCTATAAGTGAAAATAATATAGAAAATGTTTTTAAAAATCTTAAATTTATTAAAAACATTAAAAATACTTACATTTGCCCGTTTTGTAGTAGGATTTATATTCTTGTAGATAAAAAATATATCATCTTAGGTGATGGTTATTTAGAAATAGGAAATTTTGAAGGAGAAGAAATTCAAAATTGTTTTAAAGAAACTTTGCCACATTATGTGGTTAAAATATATCTTGAAGAGATAACCCCAAAAATTTAATATAAACTTATTTCAATCCTGAAGGATGAAATAAAATGAAAATTACTGGTACAGGACCACCGGAAACTTTTTCGCATGAATCTCACCCACAAAAAGATAGATTTACATGTATATTTTGTAATGGAAAAACAAATAGCATTAATGATTTTTATTATCATATAATGGTTGAATGTCCCGGGGCTTCATCGTCGAGAAAAGTGTATATAGAAATAAGCAGAAAAATTATTACTCATTTTTTTGGTTTTCTTACCAAAATAAGAAACTTACAATCTAATGAAAATTTACTTAATCAACTTATAATTTTCTATCAAAATATATTAGGAGAAATAGGTCACTTAAGGGAAAATCTTGATATTTATGATTTAATTAGATTTTTTTTAGATCGCTTTGATTCGTTTTTAAAAATTGATTTAGGGATGATCAAAGAAAAAGATCATTCTGGTTATGCAATTCCATATAAAGACAGATTTAAATTTATAATAGCATGTAGATCAACACCCCAAAGAGGAGTATATTCCTTTATACCATCATCTTTTTCATATCCAACTATATTTACTCAAAGCTGTAATAATTGTAAAAATTTTATTGATTTTTATTTAGACTTAGATACTTATAGAGAAAAAATTAATAAAATCTTAAAAAAAATCTTAAAAAATTTACATGCCGAAATTAAATTTTTAGAAATCATTGCTCAAGCGGAGAAGGAAAGAGCGGAAGAAGAAAGAGCGGAAGAAGTGGAATCTAAAGATGTTTATACAACTTTTATTAGAAAATTTTATATCCCACTCAAAAATAAATTAATCTCAATAGGGAAAGAAATAGTAAAAAATCAAAAAAGCGATGAACCCTTAAGTTTTCTTCTTGAAATTTTCCAATTTTTAGAAGAAATTAAAGAAAATTTTGAAAAAGAAACAGAGAAAAATATTCAAATATATATTTGTCTCGATTGCTCTCGTTTTTATGTTTATATAGAAAATATAGATGAAAATATAGAAGGTAAAAATTATTTATTAGAATTTTTAGGTAATAGGGAGTGGATAGAAAATTTTAAAATAAAACAACCGCCATCTAAATGTAATATATGTCAAAAAAGAATCTTAAGGATTTATTAATTATCTAAAAGAAATTCAGGAGGAAAATTAAAACCATCATCATAAAAATCAATTTTCCAAACAGAAACTTTTTTATTTCTTAACCATCTTAATAAAGTTATCCATAAAATTTTTTCTAGAGGATTTCTTAGATTAAAAATTCTATAAGGTACTCCTAATTCTTGAATATAAACTTTTTCAAATTCTTTAATTATTTCTTCTATTTCTGAAGGTAAAAATTCAAATGGATAAAGATGTAAAGTTGGTATAATTCCTGTTTTTTCATAAAATTCTTTAGATAAATACCTGGGGTTTTTCAAACCAGAAACTATTTCCCATTTAGGAGATAATAAATTTCTTATATTTTCTAAAACAAAAGTATACCATAAACTTAATATTTGTTTTCTTTCGCTGTCTTGATAGGGTGGTTCTGGTTCATTAGCAATACTTATAATTAAATCTTCATTGCCTAATTTTTCTTTTAAATACCCTAGTATTTTTTTAACTCTTTCTATAAAAAATCTTTTCAGCGTCTCATCAGTAAAAAAAATCTTATAACCGTTTAAATCTTTAGATGGATTATATGGAGAAGATGGGGAATGAGAACCATAAATAGGGTTATATTTTAAGGAGTTACCTATAGTATAGCAGTCAATTAAATCTATTTCTAAGGTAAAATTTAATCCTTTATTTTTTAAAAAATTATAAAATTTAAAAACTTTTTCTAAAACTTCAAAATTATATTCTCCTAAATTTTTTTCAAAATCATCGCTTATAAAAATTCTAATCCTAAATCTTTCAACACTAAAAAATCTTTGGATTTTCAAAAGTATATTATAATATTCTTCCCATTTTTCTTCTTTTAAATAAACAAAGGGAGAATTAATTCCTAATTCTTTAAACTTTAAATCTTTATTTTCTTTAAAAAATTCTTTAACTATTAAATAAAACCATTCTTTAAATTTTCTCATCGTAGGATGAATTTCAACAAATGATAAAACTGTTATAATTCCTAAAAGTTTTAAAAACTCTCTTCTAGTCAATTTTTTTTCTTTAAAACTTTCTATAAAGTTTTTCATTTTTCTTATATAATTTTATTAAGAGGTCGAATAAATAAAAACTTTTAAAAATGCCTAAATTAGTAAATAAAAGATATAATCCTCAAAAAAGAGAGGAATTAACAGAAGAATTTAGAGAAGAAAAATTAAAAAATTCTATTAAAATGGCTGCCATCCAAGCAGGAAGAGATGAAGAAAGTATTTTTAGTATTGTAGAAGAAGTAGCAGAATATGTTATGGAGCACTTAGGAGAAAGAGAAAAAGTAGATTCTCAAGAAATTAGAGAGCTAATTTTAGAATATTTAAAAGAAAATTATCCTGACATTTATCAATCTTGGATAGAATACGACAGAACAGTTAAAGGAAGAGAAGAATAAAAATGAAAATTAAAAAGTATTTTTTAAATTTCGACTTTAATTTAAAAGAAAAATTCTTTGATGGAAAAACAGTAATAGATTTAGAATTGGATAAAGAAAAAAATTTTTTCGATTTAGACTCTAAAGACTTAGAAATCAAGGAGATAAAAGTTAATGGTGAAAAAAGAAATTTTAAACTTAACAAAGATAAATTAAGAATTTTAGGAAAATTTAAAAAAAAGAACCTGATTGAAATTGATTTTAGAGGTAAGTTGATTGAAAAGCTTAGTGGAATTTATTTAAGCAAATATAAAGAAAAAGAAGAAGAAAAGTATATAATTACCACACAATTCGAACCCGATTATGCTAAAACAGCCTTTCCTTGCATTGATCATCCAGCTTATAAAGCAATTTTCCAAGTTTGTTTAAGTTTTGACAAAAACTTAATTCCTATTTCAAATACTTTACCACTTAGAGAAGAAATTGTGAGAGATAAAAAAATAGTACTTTTTAAAGAAACACCATTAATGTCTACTTATCTTTTGTATATAGGTGTAGGTGATTTTGTTTTTCTAAGAGATAAATATAAAAATGTATTAATAAGAGTAGCTACTACTAAGGGAAAAGAAAAAGGAGGAAAATTTGCTTTAGATGTAGCCAAGAAGGTTTTAGTTTATTTTGAAAAAGTCTTTGGAGAAAAATACCCCTTAGAAAAATTAGATCTTATTGCTCTTCCTGACTTTGCTGCTGGAGCAATGGAAAACTGGGGAGCAGTAACTTTTAGAGAAGAAGCACTTCTTTATTTTAGAAATATAAGTGATACCTTGAGAAAAAGAATCATTGCTGAAGTAATTTCTCATGAATTAGCTCATATGTGGTTTGGAAATCTTGTCACGATGAAATGGTGGGATGATCTTTGGCTTAATGAAAGTTTTGCTACTTATTTAGCTTATAAAGCTGTTAATAAAAATTATCCTGAATTTAAGATTATGAAAGATTTTGTTGATTCAGAAATTACTTTTGCTATTTATAGAGATGCTTTTCAGAATACTCATCCTATTAAATCTAAAGTCAAAAATCCTGAAGAGATAGGAGATATTTTTGATGAGATTTCTTATAATAAGGGTGGTTCTATTTTAAGAATGATTGATCTTTTTCTCGGGGAAAAAATTTTTTACGGAGGTTTAAGGAATTACATAAAAAAATTTAAATATCAAAATGCTACCTCTGAAGATCTTTGGTCAGCCTTAGAAAATTATTCTGGTAAAGAGGTAAGAAAAATAATGAATGATTTTGTAAGAAAAAAGGGAACACCTATAGTTTATCTTAAAAGCAAAGGCAATTTTTTCTTATTAGAACAAAAAAGATTTACTCCTTGGAAAGATTTAAAAGAAAAATGGTCTATTCCTCTAAATATTTATTTGAACGGAAAAGAAGAAAAGTTAATTTTAAAAAAGGAAAAAATTAAACTTAAGGTAAAAAAAATTGAAAATATTATTCTTAATAAAAATTTTTCAGGTTATTACCTTGTTTCTTATCCAGAGTCTCTTTTGCCTAAGGTTGTTTCTTTAAGTAACGAAGAGGAGTTAATCAACCTTTTAATTTCCTATAGATTTTTAACTTTTAGAGGTGATATTAGTTTAGATAAGTTTTATGAAATTTTTTCTACTTTAGAAAAAAAAGATATTAAGAAAAATATTTTTGCTTATAATAGACTTTTAAGTATTCTCAGAAATGATTTTCTTAATTTTGAAAGTAAACAATTCTTAAAAGAAAAACTTAAAACTTTAAGCGAGAAAGTAATAAAAAACTTTGGCAAAGAAATAAAAAGTAATGAGAGTCTAGAAATCAAAGAAATTAAGAAGCTTTCTTTACTAAATTTAGGCTATTTAATCGGAGAAGAAAGAATAAAAAATTATTTAATAGAAGAATTCAAAAAGTTTTTAAAAGATAAAAATAAAATAAATCCCGAAATTAAAATCATATCTTTTACTGTGGCTGTAAATGAAAAAGATGAATATCTCGAAAAACTTTTGGAATATTATAGAAAAGCAGAACTTAATGAAGAAAAAAGAAAGTGTCTTATAGCCTTTTCAAGAATAAATGATGAAAATAAATTTAAAAATTTCTTAAATATGCTTCTTACTGAAGAAGTTAGATTTAATCAAATATTTATTTTCTTTGCTGGCGCTTCTTCTAATAAAAATAAAGAAGAAATTGTTTTTCAATGGTTGAAAGAAAATTTCAAAAAATTAGATGAAAAAGGAGGTGGTAATAAAGGAGATTGGATACTTAAATATGTAATCGAAACTGCTTTGCCATATGTAGGTCCAAAAGTTGAAGAAAAAAAATTAGAAGAATTTATTAAAGAAAATAACCTGACAAAAAAATATCCCCAAACGATTCCATACCTCTTAGAATACATTAAACTTTTAAGAGAATTTAAAAAAAGAAATGAACCTTGAATTTCATCCTAATATTTTGTCTGAATTAGGAAAAAATAATTTTTCCCTTCAAAAATTTGAAAATTACCAAAAATTAGAAAAACTTATCCAATATGCACCCTACGTCGCTTTTGCAATTTTAACTTTAGGTTTTTTGATATGGTACTTAAAATTATCATCTCATGAGCAAAAAGAAAAATTTAAAGAATTAAGCAAAAGCTTAATTATTCTTGCACTATTTATAATAGGCTTTTATATTTTATTCAAATCAACTTATGAAGTTTTTCAAAACATCGAATATACTTTTTTATTTTCTGGTTTTATTTTAGTAATATTTATACTTTTTTTAGATAAAATTAAAAAATTTAAGGTTCCGAAAGATAATCAATGACTAATTATTTAAAAACTAATTATTTAAAAATATTAATAGATTCATTTTTTGAAGACTTAAATAAATTTAAAGAAAAACTTATTTCTCTTCATCCAGCAAAAAAAGACGAAATTGAAAAAACAATTGAAGAAATTAAAAATCTTGTTTTAAATGAAGAGATAGAAGATATAGATTCTTATATAAAAATCTTAAAAAGTTTTGAATCGGTCTATAAGAATTTTTCGGAATTAATTCCTAATTTTGATGAACTTTTTAACCAATTTTTAGAAAATTTTTTAAAAAATTTTTTAAATAAGATTAGATGATAATTGAAAAAAACAAAATAATTGCTCCTCTTACAAATTTCCGAATAGGAGATAAAGCTCTTTATTTTATAACCCTCGAAAACATTGAAGATATATATGAATTTTTAGAAGTTAAAGAAAAATTTAATTTACCTATTTTCATTTTAGGAGGAGGAACCAATCTTCTTTTTGATAAATTTGATGGCTTTGTTATTAAAACAAATTTTAAAAATTTTGAGATTTTAGAACCTTATATATTAAAAATAGGTGCTAATTTACTAGTAAGTGAGGTTTTAGAAAAAGTTTGTGAATTAGAGCTTTCAGGCTTTGAATGGGCTGGGGGACTTCCTGGCGAAATAGGAGGAGCTATAAGAGGAAATGCTGGTTGCTTTGGTGGGGAGATAAAAGATTTAATCTTAGAAGTTGAAGCTTTGAATTTAAAAACCGGAGAAATAAAAATTTTTAAGAAAGAAGAAATAGAATTTGGATATAGAAGTTCTTTTTTTAAGAAAAATAAAGAGTGGCTTATTTTAAGTGGAATTTTTAAATTTAATCAAGGTAATAAAGAAAAAATTAAAAAGGAAATTGAAGAAAAAATAATTTACAGAAAAGAAAAACATCCTTTAGAATATCCAAATGCAGGAAGTATTTTCAAAAATATAAATTTTGAAAAAGCACCAGAAAAATTAAAAAATTTGGCTTTAGAAAAAAATAAAGTCAAAAATGATCCCTTCGCTGTTATTCCTACTGCTTTTGTAATTTCAGAATTAGGTTTAAAAGGTTTTAAAATAGGTAAAGCGCAAGTTTCTAAAAAGCATGCAAACTTTATTATCAATTTAGGTGGAGCTACTTTTGAAGATGTTTATAGTCTCATCGATTATATAAAAAAGAAAGTTGAAGATGAGTTTGAAATAAATCTTGAAGAAGAAATAGAAATTGTAAAAAGTTATTAACAATTTAACTTGATTTTTTAAAATATTTGAATGAAAATTAATAATTAATATCAAAGAAAAATAATTTTGAAAAAGAGGAGGGGTTTGGTCGGCCCCGTAAGAATATTAAAATAAAATGGCAGCAAAGAAACCAACAAAGAGATCAGCAAGAAGACCAGCAGCTAAAAAGTAAAAACAAAATTCGCTAAGGTGGATGCCCGGGGCTAAAAGCCCCGGGTTTTTATTTAAACTAAAAATTTTGATTGTGAATAAATTGTTAGTGAAATTAATAGAAACTTTTTTAATTCTGATTTTTTAAAATGACTTATTTTTCTGAAATTTTTCAGAAGAAAGATTGTAAATTAAAAGTGAGTGGTAAAAAGTGGTAAGTTGTGGAAAAACTTGTGGAAAATGTGGAAAAAATTAAAAAATCAATTTAAATGCTTATAGGTGAATATAGGTATAACATAGATCAAAAAGGGAGGCTTATGATACCGGCAAAATTTAGACAAATCTTTGGTTTAGAGGCAATTGTAACAAGAGGAATTGATAAATGCTTATTTGTCTTTTCTAAAAATGAGTGGGAGAAAGTGGTAGAAAAGCTTTTAAAACTTCCAATAAGCCAGGCTAATTCTCGTGCTTTTACAAGACTTATGCTTTCAGGAGCTCATCAGGTTGAAATTGACAGTCAAGGTCGAATATTAATACCAGAAAACCTAAGAAACTACGCTGAAATTACAAAAAGAGTAGTAGTGGTTGGTTTATATTCAAGATTGGAGATTTGGGACGAAAAAAATTGGGAGAAATATAAAGAAGAGAGTGAAAAACAAGCACAAGAGATTGCTGAAAAACTTAGTGAACTTGGAATTTAATAAATGCATATCCCTGTACTCTTAAAAGAAACATTAGAAATCTTAGAACCAGAAAGAAACAAAAATTATATTGATGCTACCTTTGGAGAAGGCAATCTAAGCTTTGAAATAGTAAAACTTATAAAACCAAAAGGAAGGGTGCTTGCTTTTGAGTGGGACCCCGAACTTTACAAATTAGGTTTAAAAAAAATAAAAAAAATGAAAGAAAAAAACATAAAACTTGTTAATAAAAATTTTAAAGAAATAAAGAAAGTAGTTAGGAAGGAAAAATTTTATGAAATTAAAGGAATTGTTTTTGATTTAGGAATTTCCAAATGGCACTATGAAAGTTCTGGAAGGGGTTTTAGTTTTAAAAAGAAAGAACCTTTAGATATGAGAATTAATCCTCAAGAAATTAAAATTACAGCTTTTAATATTGTAAATTATGCAAGTTATTATGATCTAGTAAAAATTTTCAAAGAATATGGTAACGAAAAAGAGGCAGAAAAAATTTCCAGAGCAATTTTAGAAAGGAGAAAGTTTAAAAAAATTGAAACCTCTGAAGAATTAGCCGAAATTGTTTCTCAAGTAAAAAAAGAAAAAACAAAAATTCATCCAGCAACAAAAGTTTTTATGGCTTTAAGAGTTTTTATTAATCAAGAATTGGAAAATTTAGGTTTAGCTTTAGAGGATTCATTAGATGTTTTGGAAAGAGGAGGAAAAATTATTATTATCACCTTTCAAGGTTTTGAAGATAAAGTTGTCAAAAGATTTATCAAGAAGTATAAGAGAGAAGGGAAAATAGAAGTTATTACAAAAAATGTTATCAAACCTAAAGAAGAAGAAAAAAAATTAAACCCAAGCTCAAGGTCGGCAAAATTAAGAGCTATTAAAAAAATATGAAAAAAAGAAAAATAAACGCTAAAAGTCCTCCAATTAATTTCCTTTACTTTTTAGATTTCTTTCTAATTATAAGTATTCTCCTTTTAGCTTTTTTCATAATTAAAGAAAGAATCTATCTCGAGCAAAATAAACTTTTAATTAGTCAATATAGAATCCACCTTAGCGAAATTTTTCTTAAAAAAAGCGAGACTTATAAAACGAATAAAAATCAGACCAACCCCTCCTCATCGACAAACTTTATTTATGTAAATCCTCAAAACTTCTCATATTTAGAAACATATAGAAGATAATAAAAACTAAATGAAAAACAAAAACTCTTCCTCAAAAATATTTTTATTTATTCATTTTTTCTTTCTTATTATTCTCTCTTCTTTTACTACTTATAAGCTTTACGAAATTCAAGTTATAAAAGCTAAAGAAATAGAAACTTTTTATAAAAATAATGTTAAAATTATTCCTCCATTAAGAGGTAATATTTATCTTAAAAGTAAGGATGGTTCATTAATTCCTGCAGCTCTTTCTTTTTATCTTTACGATGTTTATTACAATCCTAAAAAAGCAAAAAATTTAGAAAAAGAAATTGAAGAGGTTTCTAAAATTTTAAACAAAAATAAAGAAGAAATTTTAGCTAAAGTTCTTTCAAGTAAAACAAGTTTAATTTTAGAAAAAAATGTCGATGAAAAAATAAAAGAAAAATTAAAAAAATTAAATTTAGATAGTCTATTTTTTGAAGAAAAAGTTGTTAGAAATTATCCCTTAAAAAATTTACTCTCACAAACAATAGGCTTTTCTGTTTATGACGAAAATGAAAGAATTACTAAAGGACTTTATGGTTTAGAAAAATATTATGATGAGTATCTAAGAGGAGAAAAAGGCTATCTTTCTTCTTACGGAACTTATAAACCTCCTAAAAGAGGGGCTGATTTAATTTTGAATATAGATTATTATCTTCAAGTTAAAACTGATGCTATTTTAGATGAAGCTATAAAAAATTTTAAGGCCCAAGGGGGTCTTATTTTAATTATGGAAGCGGAAACAGGAAATATTTTAGCTATTTCAGAAAAACCTGATTTTGATTTAAATAATTATTATTCTGTTAATGACTATTCAATTTATTTAAGTAAACTAAGTTTTCCTTATGAACCTGGTTCAGTAATGAAACCATTCTTTTATGCTGGAGCTTTTGAAGAAAAAATTTTATCACCAAATTCAACCTATTTTGATCAAGGTTTTGTTAATTTAAATAATAAAACAATTTACAATTTTGACAAAAAAGGCAGAGGAGAAGTAGATTTAAGAACTGCTTTAGTTCATTCTTTAAATACGGGTTCAGTTTATGTAAGCCAAGTTTTAGGAAAATCGAGATTTTTAAAATATATAGAAAAATTTAGATTTAACAAAGTACCTGAAGTTGATTTTCCTATTTTAAACTCTAACGATTTAAAAACTCTTTATCCACCGATGGGAAGGGAAATAAATTTTGGCACTGCTAGTTTTGGACAGGGAATATCTATTTTACCTTTTTCTCTTCTAAATGGTTATCAAATTCTTTTCTTAAATAAAGTTACTAAAATTAATATTGTTTCAGAAATTGATTTTCCTGAAAGGGAAAAAATTATCAATAATCATAAAATAATTTCACAAAACATACTTTCTCAAAAAACAATTTTGAATATTAAAGAAATTTTAGAATCTGTTGTAGAAGAACAAGCTAAAAAAGCTAAGATTAAAGGTTTTAGAATTGGAGGGAAAACTGGCTCTGCTCTAGTACCCACAAAAGAAGGTTATAGCGAAGATGTAATAACAACTTTTATAGGGGTCTTTCCTTTAAGTAGTCCTAAATTTATAGTTTTAGTAAGATTAGATAAGCCCGACAGAGGACTTTTAGCTTTTGGAACTTCAGCGCCAACATTTAAAAAGGTAGCCGAATTTTTGATAAATTATTATAACCTCGAACCAGATAAACCTGAAGAATTAACATTTAAGTTTTAAAAAATTTATTGATGAGTTAAAATATTTTACAAAATGGTAAAGAAAATTAAAAATTCAATTAAAACTTTTTTTCTTTCGATCATTTTTTCTATCTTTATTTTGACACTTATAGCTTATGCGACTCCACCAATATCTCCATATCTTCCTGGTGAAACATTAGATCCTGCTTGCTCTCCTGGTGATTTAAATTGTACAGTTTTACCCTCTTTAGTAGGCACAAGCACTTCTGGAAATATTGGTTTTTATATAGGGACAACAACTTTAGCTGGCGATACAGAGCTCTTTTGGGATAATTTAAATAAAAGATTAGGAGTAGGAACATCAAATCCGAGGGAAAAATTGCATGTTGAAGGCCATTTAAAAATAGGAGGTGAAAATAACTTGCTTTTTGTAGGCCGAGGTAAAAGAGAATCTGACTATCCAGGTCAATACGATTGGTATAGGGGTTTTATATATTTAGGAAGAGACTTAACATTTTCTGATTGGTATACGGATACTTTAGCTCCCGGCATTGATTCCGGACATATAGTTTTAGGAGTTGACACAGATATTGGTGCTTTTATGCCAGCTGTTTATAATCCAGATACATTAAATTACATTAGAGCTGCAAATATTGAAGGTGCTTCAGGTATTTTTCAAGGAGATTTATATCTCCAAAAATCTGAAGGTTCTAGTATTTTTTTAAAACCTGATGGTAATTCTATAGAATCTTCCATTAATTTTGACAATTTAAATAAAAAACTTTCTTTTATTATTAAAAATCCAATTTTAACTCCTTTTGAATTCAAAACAGAAAATCCTTTTACGGGAGACTTTTTAACTATCTTTAACTCCTCTACTAATATTTTCACTCTTTCTTCTAATGGTGACGCTTATATTCCAGGATTTTTTATAGCTACAAGCGGTTTTGCTTGTAATGATGTTGATTTGGGCTGCGGTTGGTTTTTCAGGAGCAAAGATATTTCTGATTGGTATTTAAAATATAATTCAAACATACCAAGCTTAGACTTATCTTTAGGGCAAAATGAAGATCCAAATTTTTCTTTCAGAATTGGATACATAAATGATGATTTCTTTACCTCTAAAATATCTATGAATAATATGGGAGATATTTTTGCTTCCGGAACATTAAATGTAAACACAGGGATTATAAATAACAACTTAGGAATAGGAACAAGCAATCCTCTTCAGTCTTTACATGTCCAAGGAAGTGCATATATATCAGAAAATTTAGGTATTGGAATTGCTAATCCAACTAACAATTTAGAAGTAAGCGGAACAAGTGCTCTTTTTAGTTCTTCTGGCGATTTTAGAATAGTAGTTTCCAAGGGAAGAACATTAAGTACAGCATCTTTTCTTTTCCAAAACAATTTTTCAGGTAGAGCTGAATTTGGATTAATTGGTGATGATAAATTTCATATCAAAACTTCTCCAGATGGCTCTAACTGGATTGAAAGTTTAGTAGTAGATATTAATGGCAATGTTGGCATTGGAACGACAAATCCGGAATATAAATTAGATGTTAGTGGTCCAATAAGACAGACAAGTGCTTTAAATTGTGCTTTAAGTGCAGATGCCGATGGCCAAATAGTTTGTGTAGTTTCTTCACGGCGTTATAAAACAAATATTAGAGAGTTAAATTTTGATATTAATAAATTCTTAGCTTTAAGTCCGAAATTATTTGATTGGGATACAAGTACTTTACCATTTAAACCTGGAGAAGAAAGTTCTGTTGGTTTTATTGCAGAAGAAGTAAGTGAAGTTTTTCCTGAAATTGTAAGATACAAAGATGGTCAGCCGGAAGGAATAAAATACGAACTTTTACCAATGTATCTGTTTAAAATTGTTAAAGATTTAGTTTTTGGCTTTACAGAAAAGATAAAAGCATCTTTAAATGATCTGGGAATTATTATTGAAAATGGCGTTACAAGAATTGAAAAAGCAAAAATTAATAAACTTACTTCTAAAAAGTTTTGTCTTGAAGGTGATGATGGCGAAATAATATGTCTTGATAAAAATCAAATTAAAGAAATTTTAAATAGAAACTCGTGTAGTACAAATTTTCAAGAATCTAATGATGAAACTCAAATGTAAACTCATATTAATTATTTTCACTTTTTTTCTTTTTAATTTTGTTTATTCTGCTGGAATGGATCCTATCTACAAATACGCTTGGGGAGAAAATATTGGTTGGGTAAATTTTAATCCTATAAATGGAAATGTTAATGTTAGTGATACAAACATAACAGGTTTTGTTTGGTCGGAAAATTATGGCTGGATTAATCTTTCTCCCACAAATGGAGGTGTTTTTAATGATGGTAACGGTAACTTATCTGGTTATGCATGGGGAAAAAATTTAGGCTGGATTGATTTCTCTCATGTTAAAATCAAACCTGATACAGGAGAATTTTCTGGTTATGCAGTGATTTTAAAAGATAATAGCAAAATAAATTTCGATTGTGCAAATTGTAAAGTAAAAACTGAGTGGAGAAAAGAAACAAGATTTTTAAACGCACCACTATATTCTGGCCATGAAGAAAAGAAAGAATATAACATTTCAGAAGATTTAATAAAAACATTGGTGAATTTATTTTTACCTCATAAAGAAGAAAAGAAAGAAGAAATAGAAAAAGAAAAAATCGTCAGTTATCAATCTTTTAGCATCTCTTTAGGTCAGGAAATTAATAAAAACTATGTTACTAGAACTGAAGAAAATACTAAAGAAGTAATAAAAACATCATCATCTTCTAAACTATCTACTCCTTATTTTTTTGTTTTATCAACCTATGGTCCTCTTCTTGTATTCATTTTATTAATTTTTTTAATAGTTCTAGGAATTCTTAAGCTTAAAAAATAGAATTTTTAGGTGTTATAATTTAAAAGATGAAAATTTTTATTGGAGCAGATCACCGAGGTTTTAATCTTAAAGAATTTTTAAAAGACAAATTAAAAAAGGGGGGTTATGAAGTAATTGATTGCGGAAATTTAGTTTATGATCCTGAAGACGATTATCCTGATTTTGCTTTTAAAGTTGGAGAAAGTATTAAAGAAAACTCTGGAAGTTTAGGAATTTTAATTTGCGGTTCAGGGGCCGGAGTTTGTTTTGCTGTAAATAAAGTAAAAGGAATTAGAGGAGGTTTAGCCATAAATCCTCAAATGGCGAAAATAATGAAAGCAGATGATGATATTAATGTTTTATGCTTAGCAAGTGATTTTATAGAAAAAGATTTAGCTTGGGAAACTGTTAAGGCTTTTTTAGAAACAAGATTTAAAAACGAAGAAAAATATTTAAGAAGAATTAAAAAAGTTAAAGATTATGAAAACAAAAATCATTCCAGCTATTAATGCAAAAACATTTGAAGAAGTTAAAGAAAAAATAAATTTATTAAAAAATTTAACAAGTCATTTTCATTTAGATGTTTCTAGCTTAGAGTTTACTGGGTATCAAACATGGCAAAATTCTAAGGATTTAACAAAAATAAAAAATTTTATTTTTGATCTTCATCTTATGATTTCTTTAAAACCTCAAGAAATTTTAAAATGGTCTAAAGAAAATGTAGTCGCTTTAATTTTACATCTAGAAGCTAGCAAAAATCCTGATGCACTTTTAAAAATAGCAAAAAAAACAAAAAAGAAAATTTTTATTGCCTGGTCACCAAATGTTGAGTTTGATTTTATCGAAAAATATTTGAATTATATAAACGGTGTTTTAATCTTAGGAGTGATGCCAGGAAGAGCTGGACAGAAATTTTTAGAAGAAACCTATGAAAAAATCGAAATTATTAAAAGAGAAAAAGAGAAACTAAAAATTAAGTTAATGGTTGATGGAGGAATTAATAAAGAAAATTTTGATAAAATTTTATCATTTAATCCAGATTATATAGTGATGGCAAGTGCTATTTATTCTGAGGGTGATCCAAAAGAAAATTATTTATTTTTTAATAAAAAAATAAAAAATGTTTGAATTCGTCCCCCAGTTTGAAAATTACCAAAAACTTTTAGAATATTTAGAAAAAGTTGGGGCTTTAAAAACAGAAAGAATAAAATTAGCTTTTGAAAAATTTGATAGAAAAGATTTTTTACCTAAAGAAATGAAAGGTTTTGCTTATATCGATTCACCTCTGCCTATTGGTAGTGATGTTGGACAAACATGTTCGGCACCCTATGTAACTGCTTTTCTTATAGAACTTTTAAATCCAGAAGAAGAAAATAAGGTTTTAGAAATTGGTTTTGGGAGTGGATGGACTACCTGTATTTTAGCCGAACTTGTCGGAGAAAACGGTAAAATTTATGCTTTTGAAATTGATGAAAATGTTTTCAATTTTGGTAAAGAAAATATCGAAAGATATAATTATATAGAGAAAGGAAGAGTTAAAGTTATTTTAGGTGATGGGAGTAAGGGTTTTAAAGAAGAAGCACCCTTTGATAGAATTTTAGTTAATGCCTTTTCTCCTGAAGTTCCTCAAGTTTTTATAGAAGAATTAAAAGACAATGGTATTTTAGTTATTCCAGATTATGAAGGCATATGGCAAATTATTAAGAAAAATAATGAAATAATTAAAAATTATCATTGGGGCTTTGTTTTTGGTCCATTAAGATCAACTTAAAAAAATGAACTTTTTAAATTTAGGTTTAATTTTTATTGTTCTTTTTTTAATTTCAAGTTTTTTTTATTTAATTAATCAACCACTTCTAATTTCTTATATTATTTCAGGAACTCTTATTTCTAATTTTTTCAATTTAAACGAAAGTGATATTTCATTTTTAAATTCATTTGCAGATCTAGGAATAATTTTTTTGCTTTTTGTTGTTGGACTTCAGCTTGATTTTAATCTTTTGAAAGAAATAAGCAAAAAAGCAATTTTAATCGGACTATCGCAAGAAGTTTTAACAATTTTAGCTGGACTTATATTAATAATTCTTTTAGGCTATCCATTTAAACACGCACTTTTAATTGCTACAGCTCTTTCTTTTTCAAGTACCGCTATTGTTTTAAAAATTCTTTCTGATAAAAAAGAATTGGAAACCTTATATGGAAGGCTTATCATCGGTTTTATGATTGTTCAAGATATTTTTGCTCTTTTTGTTTTCTTTTTACTTGATCTTCTAGAAACTAATTTTTTAAAATTCCATGAGGTTATTATTTCTTTTTTATCTTTATTTTTGTTTTTTACTCTTCTTTTTCTCGCCAACAAACTAATTAAAAAGTTTGAAGAAAAAATTGAAAGTAACTTAGAATATTTATTTGTCTTTTCTTTAAGTTACCTTATGGGTGTTATTAGTTTAGGAAATCTTTTAAATATAGGAAATGAAATAAGTTCGCTTGCTGCTGGGCTTTCTTTAGCTAATTTTGTTTTCTCAAAAGAGATAGTTTCACGATTTAAACCATTAAGAGATTTTTTTATTTTACTTTTTTTTGTTAAATTAGGATTGAACTTTCCTATTTTTGAAATTGATTTTAATTTTCTTTATCGCCTTTCAATTTTAAGTTTTTTTGTAATCTTTATAAATCCCTTAATAGTGATGATCATTATGTGGTTTTTCAAATTTCCATTAAGGGTAAATTTTGTTGTTAGTTTAAGTTCTGGACAAATTAGCGAATTTTCTTTTGTTATGGTAGACATAGCAAAAGATAAAAGTCTTTTTAATGAAAATTTAATTCATCTTATCTCAGGAATAGGATTTGTGACTATTTTTGTTTCCTCTTATCTTCTTTATTTTCATGAAACTATTTTTAATAAAATAAAAAGATTTCTTCACTTTTTTGAAGTAAAAAGAAAAGAAGAAAAAGAAGAAATCTTTTCATACCAAATACTTCTTTTTGGTGCTGATAGAATAGGTAGCATTATTTTAAAAAATCTTAAAGATTATAAAGATAAAATTTTGATAGTAGATTATAATCCTGAAATAGTAAAAAAATTAAAGAATGAAAATTATAATGTGATTTATGGTGACGCTAGTGAAGTAGATTTTTTAGAAGAGTTAAATTTAAAAGAAACAAAAATAGTTATCTCAACAATTCCTGATTTAAATATAAATCTTTTGCTACTAGAATTTTTAAAATCTAAAAACAAAGAAACAATATTTATTTCTGTAGCAAGTAGGGAAAAAGAAAAATTAGAATTGGAAAATAAAGGATCTGATTTTGTTTTTATTCCTTATCACTTGGGTGGAGAAGCTATTTCTCAAAAAATAAAAGAACTTATTTAAATAGATTTTGCGGAGGGGGTGGGATTCGAACCCACGAGTCCCCTTAAACGGGGACAGGCCTTAGCAGGGCCTCGCCTTAACCACTTGGCTACCCCTCCATTGGTGGACCCGAGGGGACTTGAACCCCTGACCTCCGCCATGCCATAGCGGCGCTCTAGCCAACTGAGCTACGGGCCCTTTTAATTTATTATACTATAAAATATTAATTTCTAAAATATCTTCGAATTTCTTTTTCATTAAAAAAACTAAATTTTCTAATTCCTTTTTATTTTCCTTTTCTATTTTAATTTTCAAAGAGATAAAACCTGGTTTTATTAAAGTGTTAAAATAAACAATTTTTATTTTTTTCTCTTTTAAAAAATCTAAAATTTTATCAATAATTTCGGGTTTATTTTTCGTCTTTATTATAAGAACAAATCTTGATAAGTTTAAAATTTTTATCTGATTTTCTAATAAATATTTTCTTATTTTCTTTCTAGCATTAGTTGTTTTAACAAAATTAAGCCAATCAGGACTTGGGTATTTCTTTTTATTAACTATTATTTCTACCACATCACCATTTTTAAGTTCATAATCTAAGGGAACAAGTTTACCATTAACTTTAGCTCTTTCAGCATGATTTCCTATCTCTGTATGAATTTTATAAGCAAAATCGATTGGTGTGGAACCAACAGGAAGTTCGATAACTTTTCCTTTAGGTGTTAAAACATAAATTTTTTCTTTTAAAAGATCCATTTTTATTTCTTCCATAATTTCGCTATAATCTTTATAATTCTCTTTTAATTCTCTTATCTTATTTAAAATTTCTAAATCTTCCTTAGAAGTAAAAATAGTTAAGTTTTTTCTATAAACTTTTGTTTTTTTAGCTTCCGAATAGGCAAAATAAGCTGCGGTTCCGTATTCGTTAATCTCATGCATTTTCAAGGTTCTTATCTGAAACTCAACATGAAAACCTTGAGGTACAAAAACAACTGTATGTAAACTCATATAACCATTTGGTTTTGGCTTAGCAATATAATCATCAAATTCTGAATTCAAAAATGGATAAAGAGAATGAATAATACCTAAAACATGATAACATTCTTCAATTTGGTCAACAACAATTCTTACACCGAAAATATCATAAATCAAATTAATATCAAAATTTTTCTTAACCAACTTTTTATAGATACTTGAATAAGTTTTAATTCGATAACTTATAAAATGTAATTTTATATTATTTTTTTCTATTTCTTTTTTTACTTTTTCAATGATCTCCGGTAAATAGTTTTTTCCCTTATTTATTTTTTCTTCAAATGTTTTTTTGACCCATTCATATTTTTCTGGTTCTAAAAATTTAAAGCAAAGTTCATCTAATTCGCTTGCCCAAACATAAATTCCTAATCTTGTAGCTAAGGGTACAAATATATCACGAGTTTCTAGGGCTATTCTTCTTACTTTTTCTTTAGGTAAGTATTCTAAAGTTCTCATATTATCTAATCTATCAGCTAATTTTATTATAGCTATTCTTAAATCTTCGGATATTTTCAAAATTAAATTAAGAAGGTTTTTAGCTTGTTCTTCTTCTGTATCGTAATATTTATAATGACCAATCTTTGTTACTCCTTTGACCAACTCTGTAATTTCTTCGCCAAATTCTTTTTTCATTTCTTCCTCACTTACATGACAGTCTTCTAAAACATCATGTAAAATGCCCGCAGAGATTACTTCAGGTCCTGATTTTATTTCTGCTAAATTAAGTGCTGTTCTCAAAGAGTGATTAAAATAAGGTTCTCCGTTTTTTCTTTTTTGACCTTCATGAGCTTTTTGAGCAAAATCAAATGCTTTTTTTACTAAAGAAAGCTCTCCTTCTTCAAAATTGATAAATAAGCTAATCTTTTTTTTAAATTCTTCCCAGGACATTTTAAAGTTCTCTTAAAAATTAGAGTTTTAAAATTAATTTTAAGACAAAAACTAAGAAAAAGAAAAATGAGTTAGAGACTACTAAAGAAGAACTTAGAGGAAAATTAAAAAGAAAAGAAATTAAAAAACCGTTAAAAATATTAAGAATACTAATCAAAGGAGAAAAAATAACTATTTGTTTAAAACTTCTGCTTAAAAGCGAAGAAGACATAGGAGGTAAAATTAAAAGAGCAGTAATTAGAACAATACCAATAATCTTTATACCTAAAATAGTGGCTATTCCTAAGATAAGATAGAATAAATATTCAAAAAGATTAACGTTAAAACCTCTAAGGATAGCTTCATTTCTATCTAAAAAAATAAGGACAAATTTTTTAAAAAATGAAATTGTTAAAAATAAAATTAGTGATGAGAGAGAAATAACTAAATAAAAATCAAATTGACTTAAGGTTAAAATATTGCCGATGAAAAAATTTAAAAGTTCTGGTTGGTATCCTTTTTTAAGGCTAACAATGATGATACCTAAAGAAAGAAAAGTAACAAAAATAAGTCCTATCAAGGCGTCTGAATATATTCTGGTTTTTCTTTCTAAAAAATAAATTAGCGAGGAAAAAATTATACCACCAAGAATACCCAAGGGTATAAGCTCTAAACCTAAAAAATAAGCAATAGCTAAAGAAAAAACTGAAGCATGAGCAATGCCATCGCTAAAAAAAGAAAGTCTTTTTAAAAGAACAAAAATTCCTAAAAGAGAATAAGTAATACCTAAAAAAATTAAAAGGATAAGAGGTTTTAATAAAAATAAATATTCTTCAATATTCATTTTTTTCTAAGGGTTTATTAAAAGGATAAACAAAAATCTCTCTACCATAAAGTTCTTTTAAAATTTCTTCTTTAAAAAGTAAAGTTATAGGACCATTACAAACAAGTTTTTTATTTAAACAAATAACATGAGTGGCAAAATGATGAACAATAGTAATTTCATGGGTGACAAGAAGAATAGTTAGCTTGTGTTCTTTATTTAAAAAACGAATTATCTCATAAAACTCTTTTTGTCCAGCAATATCTATTTCGCTTATGGGCTCATCTAAAAGGAGAATTTTAGGATCATTAATTAAAGCTCGGCAAAATAAAACTCTTTGAAGCTGACCACCGGAAAGTTCTCTCAAAAGTTTATCTTTATAATCTAAAATATCAAGCTCTCTTAAATGATGTTCTAAATGAGATTTTTTAGGTAAAGTTTCATCTGTTAAATTAAACTCTAAAAATTCTTTAACTGTCATAGGAAGAAATTTCTCTATTTCAAAATGCTGAGGAACATAACCTATAACTTTTCTTTGCTCGTAATTTGGTTTGCCATAAATCAAAATTTCTCCATTATAGGGGATAAAACCCATAATAGCTTTAAGTAAAGTTGATTTACCAGAACCATTGGGACCTATTACAGCAGTAATAT
This sequence comes from Patescibacteria group bacterium, assembly GCA_036741875.1. Lineage (GTDB taxonomy): Bacteria > Patescibacteriota > Minisyncoccia > UBA6257 > HR35 > HRBIN35. Next base: position 56,818 of record DAINRM010000001.1, read on the forward strand.
TTCCTTCTTCAACATCAAAACTAATATTATCTAAAACCTTAAAATTACCAAAGCTTACATTTAAATTTCTTACCTCAATAGCTTTCATTTTCCTAAGGCTTCTTTAATTATTTTAACATTTTCTTTATAAGCAGAAAAGAAGTCTTCTTTACCTGTTTCTAAGGTATCCAGATAATAAACCTTTAGGCTATATTCTTTAGCAAAATTTTCTGCCTCTTTATTAGAAGCAAATTTTTCTCCAAAAATAGCTTTGATGTCATATTTTTTAATAAGAGAAATTAAGTTTTTTATTTCTTGTGGCGTTAGTTCTCCTTCTTCTTTTTCTAAATAACCAACAATTTCAAAATTATAATCCCTAGCAAAGTATGATAAAAAGTTATGTTGTGTCACAATTTTTCTTTTTTTTATATCTTTTAACTCGTTAAAAGTAAATTTATCGAGTTCTTCAATTTTTTCTTTAAGTTTTAAATATCTTTCTTTATAATAGTCTTTATTTTGAATGTCAATCTCTTCTAAAAACTTATAAATATTTTCTGCTACCTTTAAATTTTCTTTTAGAGAAAACCAAAAATGTGGATCTTTTTCTTTATCTTGGATAATAAAATCAACTCCTTGAGTAACATTAATTAACTTTATTTTTGGATTAATATTTTTAATTCTCGAAACCCAAAAATCTATACTTAGGTCAGCATATAATATATAATTCATATTTTGAATTTTTTCCAAAGCTTCTGGAGTTAAATCAAAATGATGGGGGTCTGAACCTACAGGCATTATAAGCTCAAATTTAACTTTATCACCGCCTATTTCTTTAGCTAAGTAGTAAATCGGATAAAGAGAAACACCTATTTTATCTTCATTATGAGTAGGCTTTGATTTTTTAAAGTAAAAGAAAAAAGTTAAAGATGATAAATAAAAAATTAAAATTAATATTAATATTAAAAGAAAAAATTTGTTTTTCATTTCTTTAAGTAATTTTTAATATTTTCTAAATGCTCCTTATATGTTTTCGCATAATAAGCTTTTCCTTCTTTATCTGTTAAATAAAACCAATAATCAGTTTCTTTAGGATCAATTACCGCTCTTACAGCAAAAACTCCTGGATTAGAAATAGGCGTTGGGGGTAAACCTAATCTTTTATAAGTATTAAATGGAGAATCTCTATTTAAGTCTTCTTTAGTTAAATCATCTTGACAAAATCTAAAACCACATTTTTCATAAACTAAAGTAGCATCTGCTTGAAGTTTAATATTATTTTTATATCTTTTGATTAAAATACTGGCGATAATAGGAAAATCTTCGCTTTTCTTAGCCTCTTTTTCAACAATAGAAGCAAAAATTAAGACTTCATAAGGATTTAAATCATTAGCTTTTAAAAGTTCGGGTAAAAGTTTTTTTTCAAAATTAGAAAAAACTTTTCTTAATATTTCCCTCTCTTTTTCTTCTTTATAAAATTCATAAGTATCGGGCATAAAAAAACCTTCTAAACTTGATGTTGGAGAAAAATATTTTAAAAGAAGTGGTGTTCCATAATCTTTCAAAGTTAAATTAGAAAAATTAACATTAAAACCTTTTTGTCTAAATGTTTCTTCAATTTCTTTAATGGTGGCTCCTTCGGGAATTAATATTTTAATTCCTTGGCCGCCCTTTTCTAATATTTTAATTACATCAAAAAGATTCAAAAAACCATAAAATTCATAAAAACCAGCTTTTAACTTGGATCCTTTCAAAACAACGAAAAATTTAAAATAAAAAGAAGATCTAATAATACCTTCTTTTTCTAAAAGCCAAGCTATTTCATTAATTTTTGTTCCGGGAGAAATATAAATCTTTTTAGGTGTTCCTAAAAAAACAGGATAGAAAAGATAATAAAGAGTAAAAGAAATTATTAAAACCATAAAAAAAGAAAAAATAAACAGAGGATAAAGTTTGATTATTTTTTTATAAATTATTTCTTGATCAGTCATTTTTTATTTCCTTAACTATTTCTTCAACATCTTTGCCTTCGACAGAAAAGCGCCAAACATTTTCTGTAGCTGATCTTCTTAAATGAACAAAATTTTTTTGATTATAAAGAAAAATACCGTCAAATTTTTTAATTTTCAAATTAAATTTTCTTTTTAAATTATAAACTAATTTCTTTTCATTTTTAATTTTTAGAGAAAATCTTCTTATCTTCAAATTATTCAAAATATCTAAAAATTTTTTTTGATTAAAGTTTCTCAAAAAAAGAGGTAAAGAAAGATAAGGTGCTTCTGTTTTTAAATCTTTAAAAAAGTAAAAATGTCCGGATGGCTCAAAAGCTAAATCCAATTTATGTTTTTTAAAGGCTGATTTAAAGTAAATATGACCTGTAGGAATATAAAAAATTTTTTTATTTAATCTTCTAAGTTTTTCTTCCAGAAATTTCGAAAAATAAATAGGAGTTCCAAGTTTTTTATATTTTTTAGAAAGAGAAATAAAGTAAAAAATAATATCTAAAGGAACTTCATTTTTTTTATAAAAATAATAAATTCTATCATTATCGTTGTCACTCTTTATAAAAAAATCACTTTTGTTATTATGGTAAATATTTAAAAGTTTGAAGTAGGGAAAAGTAAATTTTAGAAAATCATTTTTAACATCAAATCTTAATTCAAATTTCTTTTCTAAAGAGTAATTTTTTGAAAGCTCTTCAAAATAATCTTTAATATAACCTAAACCAACATCATTTTTTATTTTTTTAATTTTAAACTTAGAAATTTTTCTAATTTTTTTTAATTTTTTAGGTTTCCACGACGTTCCGTCAGGTAAAAAAAATTTAAGACCAGCATAAGTTTTGGGTAGATGTGAAGCAGTTAAAATAATTCCAGGAAGTTTTTCTTTCAAACAAAAAAAATAGAAAATGGGTGTAGGAAGAGAACCAAGATTTTTAAAGAAAGCAAACTTTTTAATAAGATAATCTTTTATGATCAAACTTTTTTCATTTAGATCAGAGCTTAAAATTATTTTTTTGAAACTATATCTTTTTTCTAAAAAACTTTTAAAACTTAAGATTAAATAATCAACAATTTCTGGGTTTATCTCTCTATTAAAAATTCCCCTCACATCATACTTAAGAAGCATAAGAAAATTTATATACAAAAATCTTGTTTTATTATTTCAAATTATTTTAATTTTAACCTAAATTTTTATAATTTTTTTAATTTTCGTAAATTATTTTGTAAGTGATAAAATTTAATTATGTTTAGGGTTATTTCAGAATTTAAGCCAACAGGAGATCAACCACAAGCAATAAAAAATTTATCCGAGGGCCTTAGAAAAGGTTATAGATTTCAAACACTTCTTGGGGTGACAGGAAGCGGAAAGACTTTTACTATGGCTAAAATTATTGAAAAAACTCAAAGGCCGGCTTTAATACTTTCGCCAAATAAAATTTTAGCAGCTCAGCTTTATCAAGAATTTAGAAATTTTTTTCCTTATAATGCTGTTCATTATTTTGTAAGTTATTATGATTACTATCAACCTGAAGCTTATATACCTGAATTGGATATGTATATTGCTAAAGATGCAAGAATTAATGAACTTTTAGATCAATTAAGACATTCTGCTATTCAAAGTGTTTTAACAAGAAAAGATTTTATTATTGTTTCTTCTGTAAGTTGCATTTATGGGATAGGAGACCCGGAAGAATATAAAAATATTTGTTTAAATTTAAAAAAAGGAGATAAGGTAAGCAAAAAAGAAATTATTGAATATTTAAAAAATCTTCAGTATGAAAAAAATCATTCTTTAACAGAAATTAAAGCGGGCAGTTATTTTGACGACAAAAATAAAATTTCTATTATCAATCCTGATGCCAGCTATGCTTTAGAAATTTTCTTAGAAAAAAATAAAGTTACAGAAATAAGAAGATATCCTATAAGAAAATTAAAAGGTGAAAAAATAAGCATTCAAATTGATTTTAATTTTGAAAACTTAGAAGAGATTAAAATTTTTCCTGCTAAGTTTTTTATTACCTCAAGAGAAAAACTCAAATTAGCTATTTTAAATATTAGAAAAGAGTTAAGGGAAAGGTATTGGCAACTTCTTAAAGAAGGTAAAATTGTTGAAGCAGAGAGATTAAAAAGAAGAACTCTACTTGACTTAGCTCTTTTGGAAAAAAATGGTTATTGTCCAGGAATTGAAAACTATTCTCGTCACCTTTCTTTTAGAAATCCCGGCGAGCCTCCATATACTTTACTTGATTATCTTCCACCAGAAACTATTATTTTTATAGATGAATCACATCTTTCTATACCACAACTTAGAGCTATGTATAACGGTGATAGAAGAAGAAAAGAGGTTTTAGTTGAATATGGTTGGCGTCTTCCCTCTGCTTTGGATAATAGACCCCTTAAGTTTGATGAATTTTTTGCTAAAGATTTTCAAATTATTTTCGTTTCTGCCACACCAGGAGATTTTGAAAGAAAAATTTCTTCACAAATTGTTGAGCAACTTATAAGACCTACGGGTATACCTGATCCAAAAATTTTAGTTAAACCTACTAAAAATCAGGTTTTAGACTTACTTGAAGAAATAAAAAAGAGATTAACAAAAAATCAAAGAGTTTTAGTTTTAACTTTAACTAAGAGGTCTGCAGAAAATTTGACTGAATTTCTTTTAGAGCAGGGAATTAAAGCTCATTATCTTCATTCTGATATTAAGACACTTAAAAGAGCACAGATTATTAAAAAATTAAGATTAGGAGAAATTGAAGTTTTAGTGGGTATTAATCTTTTAAGAGAAGGATTAGATTTACCTGAGGTTTCTTTAGTAGCTATTTTAGATGCTGATAAAGAGGGCTTTTTAAGAAACTCAACAACTTTAATTCAAGCTATGGGAAGGGCAGCCAGACATTTAGAAGGAACAGTTATTCTTTATGCTGATAAAATAACTAAATCAATGGAAGAAGCTATTAAGGAAACAGAAAGAAGAAGAAAGTATCAATTAGAATTTAATAAAAAACATAAAGTGATTCCAAGACCAATAATTAAAGAAATTCATATGACTCCTGAAGAAATTTTAGGTAAAGTTAACTACGAAGAGGAAATCACCAAAGAAGAATTAGAACTTTTTATAAAAATTGAAAAAGATAACTTATAATTTAACTAATTTAAAATGAAATTCGATCAAAAGGAAAGAAAAAGTCTTCTTATTGCTTTAGGTTTTTTAGGAATCTATCTCTTTTCTTTAGTTTTTAACTATTTCTCTTTAAACTTTGCTAAAAATAAAATTTTAGAAAAAAAGAGAAATATTGTTAATTTAAAAAAAGAAAAAATGATGATAGAAAAAGAAAATTATATTTTAAATATTTTAACTCCAACTTTAAACAATTTTGAAAAAGAAGTAGGTAAAAACTTAGTTTCTTTTAAAAATGAGGTTGAAAAAAAAGAAAAAAGAAGTTTAGAAGAAATTAAAAAAATTATAGAAGAAAAAAGAAAAAAAGAAAATTGGTTTTTAGAAAAAAATGAAATTATAGGAAACAACCTTCAAGTTCAAATCAAAATTGATAAAACAAAAATTAATGATTTTTTAAAGTTTTATAAAGAAGAGTTTCTTTCTTTAAGATTAGTTGATTTAAAAATTGAAAGTGTCGAAAATTTTTACATTATTTTCTTTGTTTTAGAATGAAAAAGACGAGAATCCTTTTTATAGCTTCAACAATTTTTATTCTTATTTTTTCTTTAATTTTTCAAATTTTTGTTTTAAGCAAAACCTATCTTGATTTAAGTAAAGAAGAAAAACCTAATTTAACCGAAGAAAGTATTTTAGAATATCAAGAAAGAATAAATAAATTAAAAGATTTTTTTAAGAATTCAAATTATAATTAAGAACTTTTATTCCAGGAATTAAAAACTTACCATCTTTTTGAATCAACTTACCATCTACCCAAACTTCTCCTCCTCCATATTTTTTAAGCATAAGAATAGTAATATCCCAATGAATTAAACTAATATTACCATTAAACAAATTTACCCTTTGTCCTTTATACAACTTATCCTCATAACTTTTACCAAGAGCAAAATGGAAACTTCCTCCAACTTTTTCATTCAAAAGAGGATCAAAAACTCTTCTTCTTATTCCTGGATTTGTTCCCAAGGCTATTTCTCCTAAATATTTAGCTCCTTCATCAGTATTTAAAATATCAACTAAATTATTTTCACCCTTTTTAGCTGAAGCTTCAACAACTTTACCATTTTCAAATCTCAAATAAATATCTTCCATATATTTTCCATTATAAGAATAAACACCCTCGGCAAAAACTTGACCATTAACTGAATCTTTAACTGGAGCACTAAAAACTTCAGAACCCGGATAATTATAATCAATAGTTGAGTTAGCAAAAGTCATACCTTCAATTGACATTTCTAAATGAGTTTTTTTCTTAGGATCAGAAGAATAAATATTGGCTTTTAAAACAAGATATTTACCCTTATCTAAAATTTTCTTCAAAATAGCGTTTTCTTTTTCTATTTTTTCCCAATCTTGAAAGCAAGATTTAAAATACATTTTCAAATAATCCTCAAATTTCATTTTTTCTAATTTTGCTTTTTCCTTTGTTGGCCAATATATCAAACACCACCTTGTATAATTAACGCGAAAATCCATAACAGCTGGTTTAGAAGCTTCATTAAATATTTTCATTCTTTCTCCTTCAATATCTTCAAAAATAAATTCTGATCGTGGACACCTTATAAGAAAAGTAACATCTGCTTCAAAAAATTTAACATTATCAAAAGAATAAAACCTGGCTATATCTTTTTCATTTGAATTTTTAATTAAAACAGCATTCATGTCCATATCTCTTACCATATAATAAACTCTTGCTTTTCTTTTAAGAGAATATTCTGCTAATTTTAGAGCTAATTGTTTTCCTCCAAAATCAAAAAATATAAAAACCCTCTCTCCTTCTTTAACATTAGTAGAAATCTCGACCATATCTTTAGCTATTTTATCAACATACTTATCTTCAAAATAGATAAGCTCTTGACTTGCTCCTTTAATAAGTCTCATGCTTTTAATTTTAACAAATTTTTCTTATAATTTAAAAAATGGAAGAATATAAAAAAATTTTAGCGGAATATATAAAATTTAAAAGCATTTCCGCTGATAAAGAATTTTTACCTGGGATTTATTCTTGCGTTAAGTTTCTCAAAGAGCTTTTTGAAAAAAATGGTTTAAAAACAAAAATTATCGAGGGTTATGAAAATCCTTTAGTTTATGGCGAATATAATGCCAATAAAAAAGAAACTGTTTTAATTTATGGACATTATGATGTACAACCTGCAAAAAAAGAAGATGGCTGGAAAAATGATCCTTTTGTTTTATATGAAGACGAAAAAAAATTTTATGGAAGAGGAACAGCTGATAATAAAGGACAAAATTTAATTCATCTTTATACAATTTTTAAACTTCTTAAAGAAAACAACTTAGGTTATAACATCAAAATAATTTTGGAAGGAAACGAAGAAACAGGTTCAAATAAGCTTGAAAAATTTTTAAAAGATTATAAGAATCTTCTTCAAGCTGATCTTGTTTTAATTTCTGATGGAGAAATTGTAAAAAATATTCCTATCATTGATGCTGGCTTTAGAGGGGTTATAAATTTAGAATTGGAAATTAAAACTGCCAAGAAAGATTTTCACTCTGGTCTTTATGGTGGTGTTTTACCAAATGCCTTACACGAAATGATTAAAATTTTAAATACTTTTTTTGATAAAGAAGATAGGGTTTTGATCAAAGGATTTTATGAAAAAATAGATAAGATTGATAAAGAAATCATTAAACTCAATAAAAAACTACTTTTCAATGAAAAAAAATTTAAAAAAGAAACAGGGGTAAAAAAACTTTTTAATAAGGACTTAGATTTTTATACAAAAACAGGCCTTTGGGCAACGATTCAACTTACAGGTCTTTCAGGGGGTTATTTTGGAGAAGGTTTTAGAAATGCTATTCCTCATTCCGCTTTAGCAAAAATTAATATTAGGTTTGTAGAAAAACAAAATGCTAAGGGAATTGTAAAGAAAATTAAAAGTCATTTAAAAAAAGTTATTCCTCATTATGTTAATTATGAGTTAAGAGTAAAAGAAATATCACCGGCAGTAAAACTTGATTTAAATAATTCTTATATAAAAAAGGCAAAAGAGGTTCTCAAAAAAGTTTTTAAAAAAGATCCTGTCTTTAAATTTTCTGGAGGCGGTCTTCCTATTGTTTTTTACTTTAAAAATATTTTAAAAGTTCCGCAAGTATTAGTTTCTTTAGCTAATGAAGATTGTAATATGCATTCTGTTAACGAGAATTTTGATAAAAAATTAATTCAAAAAGGTTTAGAATTTTCCTATCTCTTTTTAAAAAATGGATAATTTTGAAAATCTAAGAAAAATTTGGCAAAAAGAAGGAGATGCTTATCTTCTGTTCAAATCTGAAGCGCTAAAGCTTAATGATTTAAGGTATTTAACTCGTTTTGATGGTTCGACGGGAATTTTTCTTCAAACAAAAGAAAAAAATTATTTATTTGTTGATGGTAGGTATTTTGAAAAAGTTAAAAATCAAAAAAATGAAAATCTTGAAATTATTTTGTATGATATAAATTTTAAAAAAGTAATAAGATCTTTACTTAAAAAAGAAAGGGTTAAAAAAATCGTTATTGATCCTTATCAAAGTTTTGCTTTTATAAGAAGATTAGAAAAAATTTTAAAAAATGTAAAGGTTATTGTTTCTAAAAAAGAAATTACTTCTCAATTAAGAGTAAGAAAAAATGAAAAAGAGATAGAAATTTTAAAAAAAGCTCAAGAAATAGCTGATAAAATTTTTAAAGAAATTTTAAATTTTATAAAACCAGAAAAACATACTGAAAAAGAAGTGGCTTTTAAAATTTATGAATTAGCAGTAAAAAAATATGGTTGTGAAAATCTAAGTTTTGAACCTATTATTGCTTCAGGAAGTAGTTCAAGTATTCCTCACTATAGAAATGAAGATAAAATTATTAAAAACAATTCTGCGTTACTTATTGATTTTGGTGTTATTTATCAAGGTTATGTTTCCGATATGACAAGAACTTTATGGGTAGGAAATAAAGTTGATAATGAGTTTAAAAAAATTTATAAATTAGTTTTAGAAGCCCAAAAATTGTCTCTAGAAAAATGTCAATTTGAAAAACCAGTAAAAGCTAAAGAAGTAGATAAAGCAGCAAGAAATTATTTTAAAAAATATGGTTATGAAAAATACTTTATTCATAGCACTGGACATGGTATAGGTATGGACATTCATGAAGCACCTACTCTTAGTCCTTATTCAAAAGATGTTTTAAGGGGAAATGAAGTCGTGACTATTGAGCCTGGAATTTATCTCGAAGGTAAATTTGGCATCAGAATAGAGGATACAGTAATAACTGGAAGGGGAGAAAATATTACTTTTTCTTCTAAGGAACTTATTCGTTTATAATTAAATTAAAATGGAAAATTTAATTCCAAAAATAGGTTTAGAAATTCATTTAGAGCTCCAGACAAAAACTAAACTTTTTTGTTCCTGTAAAAACGATCCTGAAGAAACAGAACCTAATAAAAATATATGTGAAATTTGTACTGGCCAGCCTGGTGTTTTACCTGTTTTAAACAAACAAGCTGTGATTTATGCTTACTCTTTAGCTAAAGCTTTAAAGATGAAAATTAACTATAAAAGCGAGTTTGCAAGAAAAAACTATTTTTATCCAGATCTTCCTAAAAATTATCAGATTTCTCAATACGAATATCCCTTAGGAGAACAGGGAATGTTTTATCTGGTCAGAGAAAATTTAGAAAAAAAGATAAGAATTAGAAGAATTCACCTTGAAGAAGATACGGGAAGAAATCTACATTTTGGAAATTATAGTTTAGTTGATTTTAATAGATCAGGTGTGCCGCTTATTGAAATTGTTACTGAACCAGACATAAGATCAGCTGAAGAAGCAGAAATTTTTGCTGAAGAATTTGTTCTTCTTATAAGACATTTAGGAATTTCTTCAGTTGATGCTGAAAAAGGACAAATAAGATTTGAAGCTAATATTTCTTTAGCTCCTGGAGAAAGTTTGGGTACAAAAGTAGAGATTAAAAATATAAATAAAATCAAATCTTTAGTTGAAGCTATCAAATATGAAATTGAAAGACAAAAAGAGCTTATTTTAAAAGGGGAAAAAATCATACAAGAAACAAGAGGTTATGATGAAAATAAAAAAATAACCTTTTCTCAAAGATGGAAAGAGGAAGCTGAAGATTATAGATATTTTCCCGAACCAGATCTTCCTCCTCTTGTTATTGACGAAGAAATTGAAAAAAGCGCCATTTATATAGAAACACCAGGAGAAATTAAAATAAGACTTAAAAAGGAATATGGTTTAGATTATAAATTTTCTCAAATTTTAGTTTTAGATAAAGAAAGAGTTTATTTTTTTGAAGAAGCCCTTTCAGAATTAAGAAAATTTTTAACTGATCCAGAACTTAGTTTAAAACTTTTAATTAATTTCTTTATTAATGACTTTATAGGTCTTTTAGAAAAATATGGCTTAAATATTAAAAGAGAAAATATCACTCCACACGAATTTGCTCATCTTCTTTATCTCTATAGCCAAAATAAAATTTCTTCAAAGATAGTTAAGGAGGCTTTGGAATTAGGAATTAAAGGAGAAATGAAGGTTGAAGAAGTAATTAAAGAAAAAGAAATGATTTCTGATGTTGAAGTTTTAAACAAAATCATCGAAGAAATTATCAAAGAATTTCCTCAAAGCGTGGAAGACTATATAAAGGGTGAAGAAAAAGCCTTGGAATTTTTAATAGGACAGGTTATGAAAAAAACAAAAGGAAGGGCAGAACCAAATCTAACTCGTCAAATTATTTTAGAAAAAATAAACTATGCAAACTGAAAATAAATTTTTAACCGTTCTCCAGTTTCTGGAGAACTATCTTTGAAATTAATAAACTAAGGGAAGAATTAGAGAAACTTAAAAAAGAGACAGAAAAACCTGATTTTTGGGAGAGAGATGATTTTTCTATTATTGAAAGGATTTCCTTTTTAGAAAAACTTTTTAAAGATTTAGAAGAGTTAAAGAAAATTCATGATTTAGAAGAATTTAAAAACAAACTAAAAGAATTTACAAAAAATTTTCTTCTTAAAGAAAAATACAATGAGAAAAAATCTATTCTCTCTATTTATTCAGGTGTAGGTGGCAAAGACGCTGAAGATTGGGTAAGGATACTTGAAAGTATGTACGAAAGATTTTTTGAAAGAATGGGTTGGAACTTTATTTGGCTTGATGAAGATAGAAATGAATATGGAGGATACAAATATATAAGTTTTAGGATTGAAGAAGATTATTCTTACGGAATTTTAAAATGGGAAAGTGGTGTGCATAGACTTGTAAGAATTTCTCCTTTTTCGGCTAAAGGTTTAAGACATACAAGTTTTGCTTATGTGGAAGTTTTACCTTTAATAGAAAAACCAGAATTTAAAATAGAAGAAAAAGATATAGAAATTCAAACCTTTAGAGCTAGTGGTAGAGGAGGGCAAAATGTCAATAAAGTAGAAACAGCAGTTAGAGTTATTTATAAACCCTTGAACATTGTGGTTACTTGTCAAAATGAAAGATATCAACATCAAAATAGAGAATTAGCACTGAGCATTCTTTATTCAAAACTTCAAAAAATTTTAGAAGAAAAACATAAAAAGGAGTTAGAGGAAATAAAAGGAGAAAAAATTGAGATAGGATGGGGGAATCAAATAAGATCTTATATTTTTGATCCTTATAAGCTTGTCAAAGATTTGAGAAGTAAAAAAGAAACCTCAAAACTCGAAGAAGTTCTTGAAGGAAGATTAGATCTTATTCATCCTTTGGGAGTTATTTTAGAAATTCTTATGTTAAAATAGAAACAATGATAGTTTTAAAAAATGTAACTAAGGTTTTTCCACCCAATGTTGTTGCTTTAGAGAATATAAGTTTTGAAATAAAGAGTGGTGAGTTTGTTCTTATTATAGGAAGGAGCGGGGCGGGGAAAAGTACAGTTTTAAGGCTGATTAATAAAGAAATTGATCCCACCAAAGGGGAAATTTTTTATAAAAATTTCAAAATAACTAAAATCTCTTCAAAAAAGAAAAGAGAATTAAGAAGAAAAATAATTACCATTTTTCAAGATTTTAAACTTTTAAACAAAAAGACAGTTTTTGAAAATCTTAGTTTACCTTTAGAAATTTTAGGTAAAAGCAGAAAAGAAATTGAAAAAGAAGTTTTAAATGTAGCTCAAAGATTAAAAATTGAAAACAAATTAAACCAAAAAGCAGAAACTCTTTCAGGAGGTGAAAAACAAAAAGTTTGTTTAGCAAGAGGTCTTTTATATAATCCTGAAGTTATTTTAGCAGACGAACCAACTGGTAATTTAGATCCTTTAAGCACACATGAAATTTTAGAGATTTTAAAATCATTAAATAAAGAAGGAATAACCATTGTTTTTGCTACTCATAATAAAGAAATTGTTAATTCATTAAAAACAAGGGTTATCATTTTAGATAATGGTCATTTAGTAAGAGATGAAAATCCTGGGAGTTATTCAATTTTTTGATCTTGGCTAAAAAATGAGAAGTTTTTTTTATCTTTTAAAAAGAAGTTTTTCAAACAGTCTCAATATTTTTTTAGAAGAAGGATCACTTACTTTTATTAACTTATTTACTATTATTTTAGTTTCTTTAACTCTTTGGGGTGCTATTTATATTTTTTACTTTTCTGAAAGTTTAAAAATTTATCTTCAAAATCGTTTAGATTTTTCTATTTATTTTAAAGAAGGAACAAGTAGGGAGGAGATTGAAAAAATTCAAAAAATTTTATATAACTTTCCTGGAGTAAAAGAGGTTGATTTGATTACACAAGAAATGGCTTTTGAAAAATTAAAAAAAGAATCAAAAACAAATCCTATTATTGAAAGAGCTTTAACTGAACTTAAATCAAATCCTTTAGTTGATTATTTAATAGTTAAAGCGGAAAATAGTGAAATTTATCCAAAAATTAGTGATTATCTTTTAAAATCCCCTTATAGTGGGAAAATTGACTACTTAAGTTATTTTGAAAATAGAAAAATAATTGAAAGAGCTATAAGTTTTACTAATAATTTAAAAATCATTGTTTTAAGTATTGTTATCTTAGTAATTCTTTTTTCTTTCTTTATTACTTTTAATACTCTTTACATTTCTTTTTATTCTCTTAAAGAAGAAATTGAAATTTTACAGCTTTTAGGTGCAAGTAACTCTTTCATTAGACTTCCTTTTATTTTTTATTCTTTTCTTTTTTCAGTTATCGGCTATATTTTTTCTTTAGGACTTGTGGTTTTATTTTTAGAAAAAACAAAAAGTTTTTGGCCGCTGATTATTCCTAATTTTTCTCCATATCATTTCACCTTAGAAAATTTCTTTTACTTGAATTTTTTAATTTTAGGCTTTATAATTTTAACAAATACTTTAAGCAGTTTTTTTATTTTACAAAAATATTTTAAGTTATGAAGGAAAATCTTATAAAAAATATTAAAAAAGAAAGAACTTTAGTACTTATTAAACCTGATGGAGTTGAAAGAAGATTAGTTGGTGAAATAATTTCTAGATTTGAAAGAGCAGGTTTAAGAATTGTAGGTTTAGGTATTGTTAAGCCAAGTAGAAAACTTATTGATCAACATTATCCTAAAACAAGAGAATGGATAGAAAATTTGGGAAATAATATGTTAAAAACAGCAGAAGAGTTAAAAATTAAAGTTGATTTAAAAAAAGATTACGGAGTAAATAGTGTTTATGAACTTGGTCTTAAAGTAAGAGAATGGTTAATAAATTTCATGTGTTCTGGCCCTGTAGTTAAAATTGCCTTAGAAGGACCTCATGCTATTCAAGTTGTAAGAAAATTAGTAGGCAAAACTATACCTTTTTTAGCTGAACCAGGAACAATTAGAGGAGATTATTCTATCGATTCACCTCTTTTAGCTAATTTAGAAATGAGACCTGTTAAAAATTTAATCCATGCTTCGGGAAACGAAAAAGAAGCAGAATATGAACTAAAACTTTGGTTTAAAAAGGACGAATTAATTGATTAAAAAAATGATTGTACCCACCAAAAAACTTTCAAGGTCAAGATACAGAAAAAGAAGATATCAAAAAGAAAAAATTAAACCTCTTCAACTTCAGAAATGTAAAAATTGTGGTGCTTTAAAACCTTCTCACAGAATTTGTCCTCAATGCGGGATTTATAAAGGCAAGGTTTATATTTCTCCTCAAAATAAAAAAGAAAAGGAATAAATGGCTACAAGACATCTTTCAAGAATTATTGTCTTGCAAACTCTTTACGAATGGAGTTTTTGGGGATACCCTGAAGGTAAGTGGCAAGAAATTTTTGAAAGAAATTTAAAAGAATTTGGTCAAGATATAGATGAGCCTGATTTTCCCAAAAGACTTATAGAAGGAATTATTAAAAATTTAAATTTTATTGATGAAATTATTAGAAAATCATCAAAAAATTGGCCATTTGAACATATTCCTTTAATGGAAAAAAATATTTTAAGAATTGCTATTTATGAAATTTACTTTCAGAACAAAAATGAAGTTCCTATAAAAGTAGCTATTAATGAAGCTATAGAATTAGCTAAAAATTTTATAACTGAGGCTTCAGCAAAATTTATAAACGGAGTTTTAGGAACTGTTTATGAAAATTATTTAGCAGAACAAAATGCTAAAGAAAGTCTTAAAAGTCAAGGAAATTGAAAAAATATTTAATATCAAAATAAAAAACAAAGACATTTGGCTTTCTGCTGTAATTCATAAGTCTTGGCTTTTTTATCACCATCTTACTAATCTACCTAATAATGAAAAATTAGAATTTATTGGTGATGCTATTTTACAAATGATTGTTAGCCTCTATCTTTACGAAAAATTCAAAGACTTAGATGAGGGTCAACTTTCTCTTTTAAGATCTAATCTTGTCAATCGACATCGTTTAGGAGAAATTGCTTTAAAACTTAATTTAGATAGAGTTATTAACATTTCACCTGTTTTGGACAAAAAAGGAAAACTGACTGTTTTAGGAGATTCTTTAGAAGCAATTATTGGTGCTCTTTATTTAGATCAAGGAGAGAAAAAAACTAAAGAATTTATTTATGAGCATATTTTAAAAGATGCTGAAGAGTTTATTAAAAAAGGAGAAATTAAAGATCCAAAAACTTATTTTCAAGAAATTATTCAAAAAAAATATGGTATTTTACCAGAATATAAAATTACTGAGATTATTGGTCCTCCTCATCAAAGAAAATTTAAGGTGGCTCTTTATCTTAATGATATTAAAATTTCCGAAGGGCAGGGAACATCAAAGCAAGAAGCAGAGTTTGATGCTGCTCTTAAAGCTATAGAAAAATTTATGAATTCAAATTAAACTCCGTATTTCTTTTTAATTTCCTCTTCTTTTTCTTTTTCAATTTTTTTTATTTTTTCTTCTCCTTCTTCGGCTCTTTTCTTAAGCTCTTCATCGCTTAAAATTTTAAGCTCATTTACTCTTTGAATTAAATATTCTCTTTCATTTCTTTTTGGATCTTCAATCACTTCATCCAAAAGAATTTTTAAAATATAACCAACCTTTGGTCCTTGAGGTATACCTAAATTTAAAATATCATGACCATTTATCTTCAGCATTTTAGGAGAAATGGGTTCTAATTTTACTTTTTCAATAAGAAACTTTAAATATCTAAGCCTATAAGGAACAGCTTTAGGAACACCTGAGCCTATTCTATCAGCCTCTCTTAACTTAAAAAGATCATCCAAATTTTCCTCGCCCACTCTTCTTATAAATCTTCTTACTGCCGAAGGTGTAACTTTATCAATTTCAAGATAAAACATATGATGTCTAACTAAATGAGTAACTTTTTTTACTATTTCTTTAGGGTATCTAAATCTTTCTAAAATTTTTTTAACCATCTTAGCGCCGACAATTTCATGATTATAGAAAGTAGCATCCGGCCCCTCACCTTGCTTAGTTAAGGGTTTAGCAATGTCATGAAATAAAGCAGAAAGTCTTAAATGCAAAGGAAATTTTTTCTTAACAGCATATTCTAATGATTTCAAAGCATGGGTATAAACATCATACTTGTGATGTTTATTTTGACTCACACCGTAACATCTTTCAAGTTCAGGCAAAATTTCTCTAAGAAGTCCTGATTTTCTTAGAAGTTCAATTCCATAAATAGCCTTTTCACTCATAATGATCTTATTAAACTCATCTCTAATTCTTTCATAAGCAATATAATTTATAAGCTCCTTATTTTTCTTAATAGCTAAAAATGTTTTCTTTTCAATTTCAAAATTAAGTTCGCAAGCAAGTCTTATAGCTCTCATCATTCTTAAAGCATCTTCATAGAATCTTTCCTCAGGATTACCGACTGCTTTTATTTTTTTATCTTCAAGATCCTTTAAAGCATTAAAATAATCAATAATCTTTCCTTCAAAATCAAGAGCTAAAGCATTAATAGTAAAATCTCTTCTTTTAAGATCATCTTCTAATTTTTCTGCAAAAATAACTTCTTCGGGATGCCTAAAATCTAAATATTTTCCTTCAATTCTAAAAGTAGTTATTTCAATTACCTTTAGACTTTCTTCTGTTGAACCTGTTTTTATACCTACTGTACCAAATCTATTTTCATAAAAAGCAGAATTACTAAAAATTTTTAAAATTTCTTCTGGTTTAGCATTAGTAGTGATATCCCAATCCTTAGGTTTTCTTTTAATTAAAAGATCTCTTACGCAGCCACCAACAAGATAAGCAGAATAGCCGTTATCTAAAATTTTTTTCCAGACAGATAAAACTTCTTGAGGTAGGGAAGAGATATTTATTTTTTTCATTATAATATTTCTTTAAGCGGTGGACGGGATTCGAACCCGCGACCTCCTGCTTGGGAAGCAGGTGTTCTACCACTGAACTACCACCGCTAATTTTAATTAAGAATTAATTATAACAAAAATAAAAACAAGAATAAAGGCTAATTTTTATTTATTGACAAAAAAAATGATATATGATAAAATTATAAATAGAAACCT
>DAINRM010000001.1:74017-117927 GCA_036741875.1 Patescibacteria group bacterium
CGAGTGTACCCCTTCTTCTCTTTATATATTTAGGTTCGTAAAAGAATTATTTTACGAATTTTTAATTTTTCCCTTTTAAATATTTTAAATATTTATTAATCAGGAGTTGGTGGTGGATTGTAGTGTGGGCTAGGAATAAATTCATCTTGGTCAGAAGATGGGCGTGGAATAGGAATTGGATTATATGTTCCGGTGGGTTTTAAAATAACCCCATCTGAAGGAAGTGGTTTAATATTTATTTCTTTTTCTCTAAGATTTGAAATTAAATTAATAAGAAGATTGGGGACAAAATAAGAAATTACTAAAAAAATAAGGCCTAAACTTATAAAAAATATCATTTTGTTTGCTTCCTCGATCTTGGGACTTTTAGTTAGAATATATTTCAAAGCACCTAAATAAATAAAAATTAAACTTACACCAAGAAAAAAAGCTGTAAAAAGAAATTTTAAAAAGTTTTGAAGTACATGAGTTAAAGTTATCGAGGTAGTAACTATTTGGGTTTCTAACATTTCATTTTTAAATTTTAACATATGCAAAATTAGTTTTAAAATTTTTTTAATGGATATTTTAAATTTAAAAAAAGTTTATCTTATAGGAATAAAAGGTGTTGGTGTTTGTGCTTTAGCAAAAATTTTAAAAGATTTAGGAATCGAGGTTGTTGGTTCGGATACAGAAGAAAAATTCTTTACTGATGGAGTTTTAAAAAAAGAAAAAATTAGATATTATGAAGGTTTTAATGAAAAAAATTTAGAAAAAGAGCTTCCCTTATCTTTAGTTATTTCTTCAGTAGCCTATCTTCTTCCCTCTTCTAAAAACACCGAAGTTGAATATGCTAAAAAATTAAACTTAACTATTTATTCTTATCCTGAAGCTTTAGCAAAAATTTTTAATGAATCCTTTGGTATTGCTATTTGTGGCTCTCATGGAAAAAGTTCTACAACAGCAGTTTTAGGAAAAATTTTAAAAGATTTAAATTTAGAGCCAACGGTTCTTGTAGGTTCTGAAGTTATTGAATGGAAAAGTAATTCTTTAGTTGGTAAAAATTTTCTTAAAAAAATAAAGTTTATGAAAGAAAATTTAGAAAAACTAAAAGATTTAAATTGGATTAAAAAAAATTTAAAAAAACTTCCTCTTTTTGTTATTGAAGCAGATGAATATCGATCAGCTTTTTTAAATTATTTTCCGAGGATGATTATTCTCACTAATGTTGATTTTGACCATCCCGATTATTTTAAAAATGAAAAAGAATATAAGGAAGCTTATTTAAAATTTATTAAAAATCTAAAAGAACCAAAAATTCTTATTACCCATCGTGACTTTCCTTTGCAGAAAGATGTTATTCATATCAAAGCAAAAAAATTAAAAAAGAAACTTCCCTTCCCTATTCCTGGAAAACATTTTCAAAAAAATCTTCAACTTTTAAATGCTTTTAGAGAAATTTTTTCTCTTCCCTACTCTTTCTTTCTAAAATCTTTAAAAAATTATAAAGGAATAAAAAGAAGATTCGAAATAATTAAAAAAGAAAAAAATTTAATTTTTATTGATGATTATGCTCATCATCCTAATGAAATTTTAAGTTTTTATAAAAGTTTGAAAGAAAAATTTCCTAATTTTCGAAAAATTATTGTTTTTCAACCGCATACTTTTACTAGAACCCATTTTCTTTTTAATGAATTTTTAAAAGCTTTTAGAAGAATAAAAAAAGATAAAAAAGTTGAATTTATAATCTTTAAAACTTTTCCTAGTGCCAGAGAAAAAGATCTTGTAGAAAAAATTAAAGATTTGAAAACAGAAAAGGATTTAGCTAAAAAATTAAATTTAAATTATTTTGAAAATATAGATAGCTTGATTTCTTATTTAAAATCAAAAATAAATTCTGAAAAAAAATTACTTATCTCTTCTGTAGGTGCCGGAGATATTTATAAAATTTTCAAAAATTTGCCTTAAAATAAAAATTATGGTAGAAATAAAATTTCCAAAACCAGGTACAGAAAAATTTATAAAAAGATTCGAAGCTGAACACGCTCCTCATATAGAAAGAGGCCTTAGTCCAGAAGAAGCTAAAGAAAAAATAAAATTGAGTCTTGAAAGAATTAGAAAAGAGGTAGAAGGTACTCCTGAATTTCAATCTGAAATTACTTATCACGGTTCTTCAAGTAACTTAAGTGATATTTCTAACGTTTTAGCTCAGGCAGTTCAAATAGCTCTTGAAGAGGGGGTTGATGCATCAGTAAGATTTATTCTTTCAACTGGTAATCCTCATTTAATTGATATGCTTCATGACATTTTAGTAGAACATTTTTTTGATGCCTTAGTTCAAAGTGGTAAAATCAAGTTAATAAAATGAATGAAATAAACTATTTTCTTTTAGGTGTTTTAACTACCTTAGGTTTTGTAATTATTTTTTTAAGTTTTTGGCTTATTAAAAAAATTGCTGAAAAGAAAAAATTAAACTTAGCTTTCAATTACGTCCTTTTACTTATAGAAATACCAAATTATTCCCTAACCCAAATTTCTTCTCAAGAGCCAAAATTAAAAATTATTGAAGAGGTTAGTAATTTTGAAAACTTTTTAGCTACCTTAACAAAAGTTAAATATCCAGTTATTTTTGAAGTAGCCCTACCTCATGTAGGTGAAGAAATTTTCTTTTTTGTAGCTGTTTCTCGAAAAGATTTAGAATATGTTAAAAAGGCAATAAAATCTTTTTGGCCTGGTTCAGAAACTATTCTTTATAAAACTGACTATAACGTTTTTAATCCCGATGGATACTCTTTTGCTTCTTACGTAAAACTTAAAAACCATTACTATATGCCCATAAAAACATATACTCAAATTGCTCAAAGTAATATTGATCCCTTTGACGCTTTTCTTGGTGCTTACAATAAACTTTCAAGAGTTGGAGAAGGTCTTGCTTATCAAATTATTCTTAAACCAATTTCTTCATCTGTAAATAAAGCTATTTTTGAAAAAATCAAAGCTTTAAGAGAAGGTAAAAAATTAGAAGAAGTAATGAAAGGAACTGGTTGGGGAGAAGTATTCAAAGAAACTATGAAAACTCTCGTTTCTCCAAAATCTATTAGTGAATCTCTTTCGCCCCTTTATTCTTCAAAACCTGCCGAAGAAAAAGAGAAAGAAGAACAAGCTAAACCAAAACCTATAGAAGAAATAACGATTAAACTTTTAGAACAGAAAGCTACAAAACCACTTTTTAAAACTAATATCAGAATTGTTGCCTCCTCTAACGATGAAATTTCTTGTGAAAGAATTTTATCTTCTTTTGAAAGCGCTTTAATGCAATTTAATAATCCGCCCTTTAATGAATTTTCTATTATTAGACCTAAAAAAAATAAACTAAAAAAACTTCTTTATGAATTTTCCTTTAGATTTTTTAATGACAAAGAATCTATTATTTTAAATACAGAGGAAATTGCTTCAATTTTCCACTTTCCTATTTCTTATAATAAAAATCCTTTGATTCACTTTTTAAAATCTCGAGGAGCTCCTCCTCCTCCTAATTTACCAAAAGAAGGAATTATTTTAGGTAAAAATAATTATGAAGGTATTGAAAGTTTAGTAAGAATTAAAAAGGATGATCGAAGAAGACATATGTATATTATTGGACAAACGGGTACTGGTAAAACAACTCTTTTAAAAAATATGGTTGAACAGGATATTAAAAATGGTGAAGGTGTTTGTTTTATAGATCCCCACGGAGACGTAGCTCAAGAAATTTTAGGTTTAATACCTAAAGAAAGATTTGAAGATGTTATTTATTTCAATCCTACTGATACTCGAAGACCTATAGGTTTTAATATTTTGGAATATGATAAAAGAAGACCTGAAGATAAAACAAGAATTATTAACAGTTTAATTGAAATTATTGGAAAGATTTATAACCTGGAAATGACAGGTGGTCCTCTTTTTGAACAATATTTGAGAAATTCGCTTCTTCTTTTAATGGATGATCCTGATTGGGGGCATACCCTTCTCGATGTTTCACGGGTTTTTGTAGATGACAGATTTAGAGAAAATCTTCTTAATAAGTGTAAAAACTATCCTGTCGTAGAATTTTGGCGTGAGCAAGCACCACGAGCTCAAAGAGAACTTTCTTTAGATGAAATGATTACTTGGGTTACTTCTAAGTTGAATCCTTTTACTACTAATGACTATATAAGACCAATTATTTGTCAACCTAAATCAACAATTGATTTTAGAGATATCATGGATAATAGAAAAATATTTATTGCTAATTTATCTAAAGGAGTTTTAGGAGAAACAAGTGCTTATATTATGGGAATGCTTTTAATTACAAAAATTTTGATTGCTGCTTTTGCTCGTGGAGAAATGCCAGAAAGTGAAAGAAAGGATTTTTATCTTTATGTTGACGAATTTCAAAATTTCGCTTTCAAAGGTGTAGCCAGTATTTTAGCTGAGGCTAGAAAATATAGACTTAATATGATTTTTGCTCATCAGTATATCAAACAAGTACCTGAAGACATTATCAATGCTGTTTTTGGTAATGTAGGAACTATTATTTCTTTTCGTATCGGTCCTGAAGATGCTGAATTTTTAGAGAAAAAATTTGCTCCAACATTTTCTAAATTTGATTTTGTTAATATTCCTAACTACAATGCTTATATCAGCCTCCTTATTGATGGTTATCCATCAAGACCCTTTAATCTTCAAACTTTACCACCTAATAAACCACAATTAGAAATTATCTCCTATTTAGCTGAACTTACTAACTTAAAATACGGTACTCCTAAAGAAGAAATTGATAAATTCTTAGAAGAAAAATATGGTTACGTACTTTAATTTAATTATTTTAATTTTTTTAGTATTAGTATTTTTTGGTTTTTTTTATCTTCTTAAAGAAATTAAAAGTTTAAAAGAAAAAAAAGATGAAAATTATGAAGAAAAAATTTTAAAATTTTTTCAGTCTTTAGAAATTGGTATTTTAGAGAAATTTAATATTCTAAAAGAAGAGCTTAATAATAAATTTACTGAATCTTTAGAAAGAGAAAAAAAACTTTTAGAGACAGGAAGTAGACTTGAAGAAATCGCTAGAAATCTTTTTGTAAGTCTTGAGGAAACAAAAGAAATTAAAAATATTTTAAGTGGTCCCCAAACAAGAGGACATTTGGGTGAAATTATGATAGAAGAAATTTTAAGACATCTACCTTCAAGTTATTATGAAAAACAACATAAATTAGGCTCTGAAATTGTTGATTATGTGATTAAGTTCAATGAAAAGATAATTCCTATTGATGCTAAGTTTCCTTATTTTAAATCACCTGAAAATTTGAGCGAAGAAGAAAAAAAGCAAAGAAAAAAAGAAATTATAAGTAATCTTAAAAATAAGATTGATTCTGTGGCTAAAAAATATATTCAACCTTATAGAAATTATGTAGATTTTGCTATTGTTTATCTCGCTAATGAGGGTATTTATTATGAACTTTTAAGCGATAAAGATTATGAAGAAATTTGGAATTTGGCTAAAGAAAGAAATATTATTTTAACGTCTCCAAAAAATTTTGAAATTCTTATCTCTTCCCTGCTCCTTATCTTAAAAAAACAAGAAATTGCTCAAAATCTTAATTACATTTTAGACGAACTTTCTCAAATAGAAAAAGATTTTAAAATATTAGAAGAAACATTTGAAAAAGCTTTTACCCAGCTAAATAATAGTTTCAAAAACTTAAATGAGTTTTCAAGAGCTCTGATGAGATTTTCTTTTTCTCTTAGAAATCTTTTAAATCTAAAAAATAAAGAAATTAAAATTAAAGAAAGGTCGCTTATTTAGATTTTAAACATCAAAAATGAAAATCGCTATTAATGGTTTTGGAAGAATTGGTCGAATCTTCTTTAGACAAGCTTTTGGCAAACCAAATTTTGAGATTGTTGCTATTAATGATCTTTCTGACACGCAAAATTTAGCTTATCTTTTAAAATACGATACTGTCTATGGAAGATATGAAAAAAATATTGAAACTAAGGAAAATAAATTAATAGTTGATGGGAAAGAGATTTTAATTTTTAAAGAAACCGACCCAACAAAACTTCCATGGAAAGATCTTGGTATTGATATTGTTGTTGAAGCTACCGGAGTTTTTACTGAATATGAAAAAGCTAAAGCTCATCTGCTTGCTGGTGCCAAAAGAGTTGTCATTACTGCCCCAACAAAAGATGAAATAACTCCAACTTTTACTCCAGGACTTGAAGATTTAGGAAGAATTTTTTCTCTTGGTGAAGGAGGTCTTATTACTTCTAATGCTTCATGTACCACAAATTCTGTTAATCCTGTTTTAGAAATAATTAACAGAAGAATAGGAATAAAAAAAGCTGTTTTAACAACTATTCATGCTTATACCAATACTCAAAGTTTAGTAGATAGCGTTGTCAAGGGTCATGATTTTAGAAGAGGAAGAGCTGGTGCTCAAAACATTGTTCCCTCAACTACAGGGGCTGCTGAAGCTACTTCAAGAGTTATTCCAGAAATGAAAGAAAAGTTTGATGGTATTTCCATTAGAGTTCCTGTTATTACTGTTTCTTTATCAGATATAACTATATTAACCCAAAGGCCAACAAGCATAGAAGAAATAAATAATATCTTTAAAGAGGAAGCAAATTCACCAAGATGGGAAGAAATTATAAAAGTTGTCGAAGAGCCTGTTGTTTCTTCAGATATTATCGGAGAACCCTATGGAGCTGTAATTGATTTAACTTTAACAAAAGTTGTTGATGGAGATTTAGTTAAAGTTTTTTCCTGGTATGACAATGAATGGGGTTATTGTGCTATGTTAATTAAGCATATGGAAAGGTTATCTTTATAATTTCAATTTTTCGTTAGATTTTTATATAATCTTATAAACTAAATCACCTTCTTTTACTTTTCCAGCAGCTAAGATAGCTACTTCTGTTCCACTTTGGGCTTCTTGAATTTTCTTTCTTTCAATTTCCATCGACTCTACAACTTGCCTAAATCTTTCTTCACCGTTTTTTTTCTTAACAACAATTTCATCACCAATTTTTAAATTCTTCTCAAGTTCAACAATCATGGCTGGAATATGAGCATAATAATGTTTTACTTTACCAATTAAAATCTCCATTTAAATAATTTTTTACCTTACTGTACAAATTGTTTCATTAAGTTCTGCTGACGGTGCACAAACAGTTATTCTTCCAGAAGAGGTTTCATATCTTAATGTATAACCTGTTGTTGTTGAATTAGCTGGAAAAGATGGGTCTACAGGTAATCTTGGTAAAATATTTGGCACTAAACAAGAAAGGTTGATCTGGGTATTGTCTGCTTCGGATTCAGAAACAATCATAGTTGTTGTTACTGGCAAAGAAGTAGCATAATAAACGCTTGTAGGGCAATTCCATCTTCCTTGATTTTCTGTCATATTTTGAACAATACCGCTTAAAAGAGCATTGACATCTGTGGTTCTTTGAGTATTTCTTGCTTTAGCAAATTGACGGCCTGGGTTAATAGCAACTATTATAGCTCCTGCCAAAAGAACGATTATTCCGATAACAAGAAGTATTTCTATTAAAGTAAAAGCTTTTCTTTTTTTTTCATTATTTAATTTTTAATTTGGCTTTAATTCGACCAAGCTTTATTAAACTTTATTATACAAACAATTTTTAAAAAATTAAAATAATTTCTGTGGAAAATTAAAATTCTTTCCATTTCAAGATTTCATAAAATTCTGAAGCTAAAGGAAAATATGGAGGTGGAGAGTATAAATTATCAGCATTATAAGTAATTTCTCTTAATCTATAACCAGAACTTCAATTTCCTTGATTATTAATCCAATTAAAACCGTATCTTTTTCTTGTAATTAAACTTCCGAAAATTATTATTTTTTCCCTTTTATATTCAGAACCACATCCTAATGAATAATAGTGTCTTCCTATTCTTCCTTTTTGAGCTATTAAAACACCGTCAATTCTTAGAATATCTGACCTTTTAAGACCTATAAGAATATTTCTATGAGCAATTAAACCAATAGAATCTTTACCGTCATAGTTTGTATATTTTAGATCACTATTTATAATAACATTTGTCATTTTAGCAGAATCTTCTGGAAATTTAGCTGAAGCAATTAAAATTTTTTTATTATTTATCTGTCCACTAATCCAAACATTATCCTCAACAAATATAACGCCATTTTGTGGGTAATCATAAGTTCTTAAAAAACTTTTCTGGCTGATGCTCCAAGAACTTAATGAATATCTTTCGCTTCCGTTAGGATTTGTATAAGGATCATAAATATTACAGCTAGAAATCTTAACAATTTTTCTAACTAAATAAACATCTATTTTACCATCTGGTCTAATAATGAGCTCATAACCGTAATTATTGACACCACTAAAATTTAAATAAATACAATTTTGCTGAGCTAAATTTTTATAATAAGCCAAATCTTGTGAAATGCCAACAAAATCTTGCAGTGAAACACCTACTAATCTTCCTGCTTTAAAAATATCTGGTCTTAAGGGAAGCTGGTTAGGATCAGGATTTGATGGAGGACAAGGATCAACGGGATTTATATGAGTATGAACAGCCCACTCTTCACAACCAGCATGATCAGGATCTTGATAAGTTAAAAGAGATGATTTTACTAAATTATAAGCTGTGCCATCAAACCTTATTCCTTTATTAGAATGAATCTCGCCATAAACAACCGTTCCTTCACCAAACCTTATATTATCATCGACAAGAACTGAATATTTTGCTAAAGAAAGTCTTCCTAAAAAGACTTCTATCTTTTTACTTACTTTGCTGTTTACTAATTTTCCTAAAGATTCAATTTTAACTAAAGAAAAGCCTTCTTCTGGTGGAGAAATACTTAATTCAAATTCTCCTATTTTTTCTCCGAGGCGATTATAAAAATCATGTTCATAAGGTCCTGGCTGACCGGTACCGTCAGTAAAATCTCTTGGAAAATGATTTAAATACCATCTATAATATTCAATACCCGACTCTGCAATATTTAAAGCTAATATTTTATAGATTTCTTTTTCTATAAAACCTAAATACGTTTGAAGCCACAAAATTGAACTTGAAAAAATAAGTAAAGTCAAGGTAAGATAAAAAAGAATATAAAAAACTATTTGCGCTCTTTGTTTCATTTTGTTCTTAAATTTCTCGGATTGATAATAATGCTATTTTCGTAAAAATTTCCCTTATTATCAGTTATAACCTTAATTTTGGCCTCAATCAGTCTTATTTTAGCAATATCATAAGTTTCATTGAAATTAATATCATAACCAATAAAAATTTTTTGAGGTAAAACCAGGTTTTTTAAAATCATTTTGATTTTTTCTTCTTCTTGATCATAACGTAGTGGGTTTTCTGATGGTTTAATTATACCCTTAAATAAATTTTCTCCATCTAAAAAGTATCTTACTCTTTCTACAAGGCCATCATCATCTAAATCAGTATAAAAAGTAATAGTGGTAAAAGTTATTTCTTCAAGAGGATAAGCCCCAAAATTGGAAATTTCTATGGATTTAAGATCTTTTTAATTTCATAAAGAAAAAGTTCTGTTTCACCTAGGGTGCCTAAGCCATAGGTAAGATAAATATTGAGATTTGATAAATTAATCATCATCAAAATTAAAAAGAAAAGTATGAAAGATAAAATGAGCATAAGAAAAACAAGCTCTATTAAAGCAAATCCTTTTTTCATCTTGTTTTTTTATAAATTATAAAAATAAGAATGGGTAAAAGAAATAAAATTGGTAAAATTTTTTTCAAATTATTTGAAGCTGTTAATTTATTTTGTTCATTTTGACTTTTTTCTTTTAAATTTTCTTCTTTTACTTTTTCAAAAATCTCATTTTTAATTTCCTAATTTTTGTTTTTTTCTTCTAAAAGTATTTCTTCAGACTTTTTAGTTTCTTGAACGGTTTTTTCTAAATCTTCTTTTAAACTCATATCTTGTATTTTTTGAGTTATCGATGTTTTCCTTTCTTTTTTTTTCTTGAATAAAAAAGGGTTTTTCTAAAATAGAAGTATCAAAGGTTTTTGAAGAGTCAGTGGTTTTACTTTCTTTATTTTCTGAGATTTCAGTTTTAGGAATTTCAAATTCTCCGGTTAAGGAAGTTAAATTATTCCAAAAATCTTGAGCTTCAAGTTTATAAAAATATTTAACACCGCTTTCTACTTCTATTTCAAAAGAACATAATTTTTTAAGAGGAGGACAAGTTTCAAAATAGTCAATATTAAAGGAAGAAACTATTTCAGAAATTTTGTTTTTATAAATAAAATTATATTTAATAGGTTCGTTAGCGCTAAAGGAGATTTTTAATTTATTGTTTCCCAAAATTTCTATATTAAAATTTGATATTTGAGGTGGTAAATTTTCTTTACCCTCATAAAAAGCTAATCTTAAAATTTTTCCTGAAGGTTCTTCATTTATTAAAAGTTCTTCTAATCTATCAAAAATATAAGCTTTTTCTTCTGATCCTTGAAGAAGCTGTTCTTTATCTAAATAATAAAAATAAAGAGGGCTAAAAAACCTAGGAGTGATAATAATAAAATATTTTTTATTTGAAGAAACTCTTATATTTTCTCCTATAGGAAATATATATTCCCTTCCTCAATGAGAATAATCAATTTGTGGAACTATAAAATCTTTTTCGAAGACAGTTTCATCATCTTCGCTAATGATCTTTAAATTAATCTCAGAAGTGCTTTCATTTTCTAATCTAAAACTAATAGCACTTAAATAATCATTAAAAAAATAAACTGGGTGTTTCAAAATTTTTGTCCCTAGCTTAAATTTAGTGTAGCTTAATGGAGAAACCTCAAAAAATTTATTCACTTCTTCGGCAAAAACCAAACTAAAAATTAATAAACTAGCGAGTAAGAATAACTTTTTCATGATAGAAATCTTCATCGGAAATTTCCATTTCCTTTGAATAAAAGAAATAACCTTCTTTAATAGTTTCTAAAAGGTATCTACCTGGTGTTAAATTTTGGAAAAGAGTTTCACCCCGAGAAAAACAAGAAGAATTAAAGCTTATCTTAATTTTATCCAAAGATGGAGAAATTAAAGGATCATTTGTTTGCATGTAAACTTTATATTTCAAAAACTTTTTATCTTGAAGAAAAGAAGGAATTTCAAATTCTCGAGCTTCAAAATAAGTATTTTGAGTTCCATCTGGCCCAACAAAATTCCATGTAGAATTATCATTATTTGAAGCTAGTTGAAATTTAATTGATGTTCCCATTGGTAAATTCCCTGACCAAGAAAATTTTTTATAACTTATACTTGAAGTCCCAAAATCTATTTCTTTAGAAATAAGCCATTCCGTAGAAGTAGAATAAAAACCCCCTAAATCTTTAAGTCTTATTTCACCAGGAAAATTTTCAGGATCAATTCCTAAACTTAAAGAACTATATTTACCTGAAGACCAATCATCTTCTGTATAAATTTCTTCACCTGTTTTCTGGGTGGCTACTAGATCATTTCCTTTAAATAAATTAAGAGTAGCTCCTTTAATTAAATTCCCTTTCTCGTCAAAGACAGAAACTAAAAGATTTTTAAGACTATAATTTTTAAGTGTCAAAACATAGTTATAAGTACTATTAGGCTGAACATTAAAAGGATTTTCTAAATAAGGTAAGGAGGATCCTAAAACATATCTTGGATCATTAATTTTTAAAAAGTAACTATCAAATTCAATAGTAAGCTCCTTTTCTCCATTTTCATCGGTAGTAGTGGAAATATTCGTTTTTGAAATAGGTGGGTCAGTGTTTATAAGTTTAAGTCCCTGAAGATTAAAAGATACATTTGGTATTTTCCTACAAAAAATATTTTGAGTTTTTAACTTTAACTTACTTAGAAGATCTATCTGAAAAGTAACTGTTGTCAGTTCCTTGCTTTTTACTGTTTGATGGGGTATAGAAGGATTTGGGTATTCTTCTCCTTTCCTATAAGTTTTTTCTGAAGAATAACTTTCCTTAGTAACAAAAATAGCATAAGCACTAATTCCTGGTGGAATATCTATAAGCCTTAAAGTACCCCAAATATCTGTAACATCTTGAATAGTAAATGAAGGGTTATTTAAATAATCTACTTTCACCCAAGCCTCTTTAACAGGATTCCCTTTAGCATCAATAACTTGAATAAACATAGAACCATTTCTTGTTAGCGCTTCAACAGTTTTAGGGGCAATTAAGGCAGATAAGGTTTGCTTTTTTATTTTAAAAGGTGAGTTTAAAATTTCTTCTTCAATTTCTACTAATTTATAATCCGCTGGAGCTGTATCCTTAGGAGTGGTAGTAATTGTTCCATCTTTAGGGTCATCGATATTTCTTACATAAAAATTTATTTTTACTTCTAAACCATTTTTGCTTATAATTTTTTCTTAAGGTAAAATACCCGGGTGCCAACCTCCTTCAATACCGATATCTTCATAATTTAAAACTCTGATTTTTTCCATTTCATCTTGAAGAAGAGAAAGAAGTTGTAGTGTTAATCTTCCTGAAGTAGTGATTTTGCTTAAGTTTTGAAAAATATTAAAAATAAAAAAAGAAATAAATGCTATCAGGAATACTCCTAGAATTATTTCTAATAAAGTAAATCCTTTATCTTGTAAGTTTATTGGTAATTTCATAAATAGGTGTAATGACTGAAAGAGCTATAAAACCTACAACGCTAGCAATAATAACCAAAATGATTGGCTCTAAAATATTAAGAAATCTTTCGAGTTCTATATCAATTTCTTCATCATAATTTTCTGCGAGATAAAAAAGGGTATTTACCAAATTTCCCGTTCTTTCACCAATAATAATCATATGGATAAAATTATAAGGAAAATATTTTTTCTTTTTGTTTAAAAATTCACCTAAACTATGTCCTTTAAGAGTAAAATCTTTAGCTTCTAAAACAATTTTTTGATAAACGAGATTGTTTAAACTCTGACTTGTAATTTCTAAAGCTTGAACAAAAGGAAGACCGCTTTCTAAAAGAAGAGCTAAGTTTCTTGAAAATTCAGAAAGACTATATTTTTTAATTAAATAGGTTTTCCACTAATTTACCTGTATATTCGCCAACCTTAATTACCGAAATAAAGAAATTATCTAACTTATCAGAAAATTTTTCTAAAGAGTTAGCTAAAAATTGTCCTTTTTCTATATCTTCAATAATATTTTCTAAAATGTATTTTAAAGAAGTAGAATAAGTGCTTTCTTTTAAAATAAGCAAGGCCTCCGAAAGATTAATACCGCTTTTTAAAAGTAAAGCTAAATTTCTTGAAAAGTTTATTTTATCTCCTATGGTAATTCTAAAAATAAATGGTTTTTTACTCATGAGTAACTCTTAAAACTTCTTCAATAGTAGTAATACCACTAATTACTTTTCTGATACCATCTTCAAGCATTGTTGTCATTCCTGTTTCAATAGCTTTTTCTTTTATTTCTGTGGAACTACTTCTTTTTAAAATAAGTTCTCTAATTTCGTCATTAATATTTAAAACCTCATAAACCCCTGTTCTTCCCCAGTATCCCGTTTTGTTACAATTTTTACAACCTTCTCCGTAATAAAATGTTTTAATATTTTTAAGCTCTTCAATGGTTCTTTGAGGTAAAAGTTCTTTTAAAGATTCAATTTCTATTTCCTTTATTTTTCTTTCTTTTTTACAATACTCACATATTTTTCTAACTAATCTTTGACCAATAACAACATTTACTGTTGAAGCTATAAGATAGGGTTCAACTCCAAGTTCTAAAAGCCTAACAACAGCACTAGGAGCATCATTGGTATGAAGGGTTGAAAGAAGAAGGTGACTTGTTAAAGCAGCATTAACTGCTATTGTAGCTGTTTCATTATCCCTTATCTCGCCTACCATAATTATATCTGGATCTTGTCTTAAAATAGCTCTTAAACCTTTACCAAAAGTAAGATTGGTTTGAGGATTAACTTGAATTTGTGTAGTTCCGACTATAGCATATTCAACAGGATCTTCAATAGTAATAATATGGACTCCTTCAGTATTTAAAACATTTAAAATAGTATAAAGCATTGTTGTTTTACCAGAACCAGTAGGTCCAGTAGCTAAAATCATTCCATAGGGACGAGAGAGAGCTTTTTTAATTTCTTTTAAATCTCTTGAAGATAAACCTAAGTTTTTTAAAGTAAACTTTTGACCAGGGCTTACTAAAAGCCTTAAAATAGCATTTTCTCCATAATAAGTAGGCATAATAGAGACTCTAACATCAAAGTAACTATTATCATCCAAAAAAATCTGAATCTTCCATCTTGAGCTGAAAAATGTTCATCTATTCTTAAATTAGAAAGAATCTTTATTCTTGTAATAATTTCATCTCTTAATTCAATAGGAATATTAAAAAAGTTATGAGCTATACCATCTATTCTATATCTTAAAACTAAAAATTTTTCTCTAGGCTGAAAATGAATATCTGAGGCTCTAAGATAATATCCTAAAAGAATAGAATTTTGAACAATATCAACTACCGAAGCAATTTCTACTGGTTTTTTAATTTCTTCTTCTATTTTTAGTCTAATTTCTTCAATGTTGTTTGTCATTAAAATTCAATTCCCTCTTCTAATGCTTCTCTTAAAACAATTTCTGGATTAACAGCTGCTTTTTCTAAGTTTTCTATTAAGGTAGCAAAAAGATCATCGAATTCTGTTGGTAATCTTTTTCTTTTGTAAGGATTTGCCCAAGAAATTATTTGTTGATACACATAAGGATGCCATTTATCCATTTCCTTAAGTTTTTGAGCAATATCTCTTACAAGCGTATTAGCTTGAATAACTTTTTCTGCTCTTCCCTCTCTTATTTTAAAGGCGTTTTCTAAAGGTTCATCTAAAAAGAAATCGCATTTCTTCAAAATAGATTCAAAAGAACTCCCAGAAAGTTTTTCTGCTTTTTCATAAGCTATTCCTAAAGTAATGTAATATGCTTGCTCAATAGAATCAGCCATTTCCGGATCAGATTCTAACATTTGTGGGTTTGTTTCTAAGTATTGCCTGTAAAGATTAATAGCCACATATGATTTTTCTCTAATATTGAGCTCTTTTTCTATATTAAAGTTCATCATTAGCTGAGCTAATCTTTCGGGTACTACAATAGCTGGAAGCTCTCTAATACCTAACTCTTTAGCAGCTAAAAATCTATGTTGTCCATCAATGATCATATAATTTTCTCCTTCTCCTTTAACAACTATAATAGGCACAATAAAACCTATTCTTTCAATAGAATTTACTAAATGCTTAACATGATAAGTGCTTGGTTTTCTTTGATGTCTAATCACATAAAGATTTTCTATAGGAACCATTCTTATTTCTAAATTTTGGTTATGATATGGATCTTTAAATAAAGCTGGTAAACCTTTTACCTCTTCTTTCTTTTTTCTGGGGCTCATTTTTAAGTTATAATTTAAATTAATTCTTAATTCTTAAGACCCTTAATTATTCTTTTATATTATACAATATAAAAAATCAAAAATGAATAAAGAAATTTTACCAATTTATTATTTAGATATTTGTCCTATTGATAAAAGAGCTTCTTCTTTAAAGGAAATATTAAATTATGGTATTTGTGAAAAGGATTTTATTTTTTTTAAGAAAAGCCTATGGGAAATCAAAGAAGAAAAATTAGACAGTAAATATTTAAAAGATTTTTCTGAAAATTACGAGGTTTATCAAAAACTTAAATCTTATAAAGAATTCTTTGAAAAAAATTTAGGATTTCCTCCTTTTAAACTTAATCTTTATTGGGCCCAAAGAGTTTTGAAACACGAATCTTTTACTATTATTGCACCCACAGGAATAGGTAAAACTACTTTTGGAATTGCTATTTCACATTTTTTACTAGGAAAGGTTTATTATCTTGTGCCCTCAAAAATCCTCTTAAGTGAAATTGAAAGAAAACTAAATCTTATTAGTTCAGAAAAGAAAATTTTAGTTATTAAAAAACCTCAAGATAAAGAAAAACTCTTAAATGGTGATTATGATATTTTAGTAACCACATCAAATTTTCTGCATAAAAATTTTGATCTTTTACCCAAAAACTTCTTTTTAGTTTTCATTGATGATGCTGATTCACTTATAAGACAACCAAAAAATATTGATAAAATTTTAAAATTAATTGGTGTTACCGAAGAAGAGATAAATAAAGCTTTAGAAATCATCGACAGAAAGAGAAGAGCTAAAAATAGAGAAGATTATCAAGAAATAGAAAAACTTAATATTGATCGAAAATCAAAAGGGATTATTATTGCTGCTTCAGCTACTTTAACACCAAAAACTAAAAGGATACAACTTTTTAAAGAAATTTTAAATTTTGAAATAGGTTCTTCTTCAACTTATTTAAGAAATATTGAAGAAACTTATGTCTTAACAGAAAAAGAAAAACTTTGGCAAGAATCTTTTTTCTGGGTAAAAAAACTAGGAAGCGGAGGTTTTATTTTTTTAAGTGACGAATACACAAAAGAAGATTTAGAAAAATATTTGAAGTTATTAGAAGAAAATGGAATAAAAGCTATTTCTTATGAAAAATTTAATCCTAAAAATGTCAAAAAATTTCTAAACGATGAAATAACGGCGATTGTGGGTTTTTCTAATATTAGAAACCCACTTACGAGAGGAGTTGATCTTCCTCAAAAGGTAAGATATGCTCTTTTTGTAGGAGTTCCTAAATTCATTATCTCTTTAAGACTTTCCTATAGTCCTATGCAAATTTTCTTAATTTCTTTAACCTTAAGAGAATTTTTAGACGAAGAAAAAAAGAATTTAGTTGATAAGAATTTAAGTTTTCTTAAGAAAATTTCTTATCTTAAGGAAGAAGATGTTTTAGCTAATGAAAAATTAAGAGAAAGAATTGAACCGATAAAGAAAATTTTTGAAGATTTGATTAAAGATGAAAACTTTTTAAATAAAATCAAAGAGCATCCTCGACTTGTTTTAGAAAAGAAAGGAGAAGATTTTTTTATAATTGTTTCTGATGCTCGAGGCTATCTTCAAGCCTCTGGAAGAACTTCAAGACTTTTTCCTTTAGGTTTAACTAAGGGATTTTCTTTAATTATTGCCGAAAATGAAAAAATTTTAAAGCATTTAGAAGAAAAACTAAAAATTATAGGTTACCAAATCAAATTTAAAAACATAAAGGAAATTGATCTTAATGAAATTTTAAAGAAAGTAGATAAAGACCGGGAAATAGTTAAAAAAGTTCTTCAAGGAAAAGAGGTTGAATTTAGGGATCCAATCGAAACTGTTTTAGTTATTGTCGAATCGCCAACTAAAGCAAAAACAATTGCTAATTTTTTTGGCAGACCTGCTAGAAGAATAAGAAATGGGTTAAACATTTACGAAATATCTTTGGGTAACTTGCATCTTAATATTTGTGCTACAATGGGACATTTTGTTGATTTAGTTTACTCTAAGGGATATTACGGTGTTGAGGTAAAAGAAAACGAATTTTATCTCTATTTTCAATTTATAAAAATCTGTCAAGTTTGTGGTAGACACTTAGATTTTACAGAAAATATTTGTCCGGTTTGCGGTTCAGAAAAAATTTTTACTAAAAAGGAACTTATAGAAAACTTACAAAAATTAGCAGAAGAAGTAAATAAAATTTATATCGCTACTGATCCAGATGCTGAAGGAGAAAAAATCGCTTTTGATCTCTTTTCTTATCTTTATCCTTACAATCAAAATATTCAAAGAATTGAGCTTCATGAAATTACTAGAGAAGAATTTATTAAAAGAATAAAAGAGGTTCGCGATATTAATTTAAATTTAGTTAAAGCACAACTAGTAAGAAGAATAGCTGACAGATGGGTAGGACTTTATTTAAGTGAAAAAATCCAAAAACATTTTAAAAATCTTAATCTTTCCGCAGGAAGAGTGCAAACACCTATTTTAGGTTGGATTTTAGAAAGAAAAGAAAAGGTAAAAGAAAAAATTTATAATTTAAATGTTACCAGCCAGGGAGGTAATTTTAATTTTAGATTAGAAGATAAAAATAAGGTTAATGAAATTAAAAAAACATTTAAGGAAAATTCACTCAAAATTAAAATAGTTATTAAAAGCATAGAAGAAAAAACTCAAAATCCTCCACCTCCTTATGAAACCAATTCTCTGCTTCGTGATGCTTTTAATTTCTTCAAGTTTTCTGCAGAAATGACAATGAAATTGGCTCAAGATCTTTTTGAAAGAGGTCTAATTACTTACCACCGAACAGATTCTTTTTATATCTCTGATTTTGGTAAATTTATTGCTAAAGAGTATTTAGAAAAAATAAACAAAGAAAACCTTTACAAACCTAGAAACTATGGAGAACCTGGAACTCATGAAGGCATTAGACCTACTAAACCTTTAGATGTTAATGATTTAATAGAAGAAATGGTTATGAGTGGAAAAAGAGATCTTACTTCGAATCATTTAAAACTTTATGGTCTTATTTTAAATAGATTTATTGCTTCTCAGTCTAAAGAAGCACTTATTTCTAAAGCAAAAATAGAAATTTTTTTAGATGATCTCAAAAAAGAGGACGAAGTTGTGTTAGAAATTAAGGATCAAGGTTATTTAGAATTCTTTAAAAATCAAAGGATAAATGAATTAAAAGAAGGAGAATTCTTTGTTGATAACTTAAAAATTAAAAAAAGACCTAAAGTTTTTTATTTTTCTCAAGGAGAGCTTATTGAAGAAATGAAATCCAGAGGTTTAGGAAGACCATCTACTTATGCTACTTTTATTCAAACTCTTATTGAAAGAAAATATGTTATAAATAAATATGGTTATCTTATACCTACTTCTTGGGGTGAAAAAGTTTATAATTATGTTAGAGAAAAATATCCTCTTTACACAGATGAAAACTTTACTAAAATCTTAGAAAAAAATATGGATGAAATCGAAAATGGTAAATTAGAATATAGAGAAATTCTTAAAGAAATTTTTAATAATCTTTTTAAAAATGCAGCTTAATGATCTTCAAAGAAAAACAAAAATTATATTAAGAAAATATCTAAAACCAGAAGAATTTAAGGAAATAGAAAAAAGGTTAAAATTTTTTTTAACCAAAGATGAATCTTTGGGTGATTATTCTACTAATCTTCTTTTTCTTTTAGAGAAACAAAATCCTCAAATAAAAGAAACTATTTTAGAAGAGATAAAAACAAAATTTAAAAATTACTTTGAAAAAATAGAAGTTAAGTCTGGTTATTTAAATTTTTATTTAAGTGATTTTGTTCTTTTTAAAGATTTGAGAAGTTTGATTAAAAAAAGAGAAAAATTTTTTTATTTAAAAACAAAAAAACAAAATGTCATTCTTGATTATGTTTCTGCTAATCCAACAGGACCCCTTCATATAGGTAACATTAGGCCTGCAGTTTTTGGTGATTTACTTTCAAATTTTATGAAACTTTTAGGATTTAAAGTTACCAAAGAATATTACGTTAATGACAGAGGTACTCAAATAGAAATTTTAGCTAAATCAGCTAAGGCTTTTTGTAATCTTATTCCTTTAGAAGAAAATTTTTATAAAGGTGAATATTTAGAAGAAATTGTTAATGAATATAAAGAAAAAATTATTCAAGAGGAAGATTTAGAAAAATTAGGAAAATTTCTTGGTGATCTTATTTTAGAAAGAATAATCAAGAAATCTTTAAAAAATTTAGGCACCAATTTTGATAATTTTTTCTTTGAGACGGATCTTTATAAAGACGAAAGGTTTGTCCAAAAAATTCTTAAAATTTATGAAAAAAAGGGGCTTTTAGAAAAAAGAGGGGGTGCTTTAATTTTATCTCTTACTAAAACAGGAGAAACAAAAGATGAATATCTTATAAGAGATAATGGAAAACCAACTTATTTTTTATCAGATATCCTCTATCATGCTCATAAATTTTTTATAAGAAAATATAAACTTCTTGTTGATATTTTCGGCGCCGATCATCATGATCATGTAAGAAGGTTAAAAAAAGCTTTAGAGATTTTGGGTATTAAAGAAAAAAACTTAAAAATTATTATTTACCAACATGTTCTTTTAAAAAGGGGTGACGAGCTTATTAAAATGTCAAAAAGGAAAGGTACTTATATTACTATTGATGACCTTTTAAGTTTAGTTCCTCGAGATATTGTTCGTTTTATGTTTTCCAGTATTACTCCAGAAATAGTTCTAGGGTTTGATCTTGAATTAGCCAAGAAAAAAACTACCGAAAATCCTTACTGGTATGTAGAATATGCTTATGCAAGAATGAATAGTATTTTAGAAAAACTAAAAGAAATGAATTATCAAATAAAAATTAATATTGATCCTCAAAAAGCAGCAAAATATTTGATTAAAGATGAAGAAATAAAATCTTTAATGAGAAACATTCATAAATTCAAAGATTTATCACAAATTATAGTTAAAGAATTTAAACCTAATTTATTTTATGAATTTCTTTTAGATTTTTCTAAAAAGCTTCACCGTTTCTATGAAAATAAAAGAATTATTAAAGAAGAAATAGATAGAAGAGAAATTCTCTTTGTCAAATTAATTTTAAGCGTTTTAAGTTTTTGGCTTAAACTTATGAATGTAAAACCTGTGGAAAAGATATGAGAGTTCTCGAGAAATTATAGCCGTCATAAAACCAATCAAAAAACCAAAAAAAATATCAAGTGGCCAATGAGAAAAAGAAAGCAAACTGAAAAGAGCTACAAAGATAGAAATGATAAAAGAAAGTATGAAATATTTTAAACTTAAATCTAAAAGAAGAAACGAGAATGAAAAAGAAAGAGCGGTATGTCTTGATGGAAAACTATCATCTTTTTCCAAACCAGGAAAATAATAAGAAATTGGTCTCATTTCAGGAAAACTTGTTTTTAAATAACTAACTAAAAAAAAGATAATAATAAAAGTTAAAAAAAACTTAAATAAAAAAAATAAACCTGCTTCAACTTCTTCTTTGATTTTTTTAAAACCAAGATAAGCAATAAATAAAATTTGGATTAAAATTAAAATATCTCTAAGAAAATTAAAATAAAGATAAAATTTAATTACATCCATAAAATAATTTTAATAATGTTTAAAAAACTTTTCAACTATTTTTTAAAAAACATTACTGAAGAACAAACTATTGTTAAGAATTACTTCTGGATTATTTTGTCAAGATTTCTTTCAAGCGCCTTAAGAGCTGTTTTAGTTATTTTAAGTTTCCGAATCTTAGGTCCAGAATTCCAAGGTAGTTTTTATTTAGCTATGAATTTTATGCTTATTGTTGCTATTCTCCCAGAATTTGGTATGGTTCCTATCTTTATTAGAGAGTTAAACAAAAAAGAAAAAGAAGAAAAGGAAATTATTGGCAGTTTTCTTTCAACTTTTTTTGTTCTTTTTATTATTTCTCTGCCTTTAATTTTTTTAGGTAAAGAACTTTTAATTAAAGATGATTTGGCTAAAAAAATTGTTACCATTTTAACTTTATTTATCTTTTTTGAGATTTTTAGGGAAATTCTTTTCTCTCTCTTTAGAGCTCAAGAAAGAATGGAACTTCAAGCATTAAGTTTTTCTCTAACAAATTTTTTTATTCTTATTTTTGGCATTTACTTTCTTTTTACTTATAGAAATCCTTTCCATCTTGCTTTTGCTTATCTTTTAGGTTCCTTTTTGGGCTTTTTAATTACTTTTTTTCTCTTAAAAAATAAGCTTGTTTTTAACTATTTTAAATTTTTTAATTATCGAAAATCTTTAGAAATATTAAATCAAAGTTGGCCAATAGGGATAGCAGGTTTTATATTTTTGCTTCTTACTTACGTAGACACTTTAATTTTGGGCCATTTTAAACCAACCCATGACGTAGGTATTTATAATTCTGTAGTAAAAATAAATGAATTTCTTTATGCTATACCTGCAGCTTTAGCTATGGCTATCTTTCCAAAAGTTGTAAAAAAAATTAAAGAAAATGAAGAAGTTTTAAAAATTATTAATTTTGGCTTTAATTTTGCTCTTCTTTTTTCCTTACCCATGCTTTTTGCTATCTTTTTCTTTGCAAAAGATCTTATATATTTTCTTTATGGAGAAAAATACTTAGATGCTAATTTAGCTTTAAAACTAATTAGCTTTTCGATTCCTTTTAATTTTCTTTTTCTTATTCTAGTTGATACTTTAGTTGCTTTAGATAAAAGAAAAGAACTTTTAAAATTTGACCTTTTAGTTCTTATAATTAATTTCATTTTAAATTTAATTTTCGTTCCACTTTTTTCTTACTTTGCTTCAAGTTTTATTACTTCTCTTTCAGCTTTTCTTTCCTTTATTTTCGTTTTTTATCTTATTAAAAAATATTTGAATATAAAAATTTCTTTAAATTTCTTTAACTATTTAATCTCTTCAAGTCTGATGATTATTTTACTTTCTTTTCTGCCCTTACATTTTGTTTTAAAAGTTTTTGTAGGTATTTTGTTTTATTTTCTTTATCTTTGGCTTTTAGATGATAAAACTCTTAAAGAAATTTTAAAACCTCTTCAGTAACTTCTTCTAAATTTTTGTTGGCATTAATAATTGTCCAGGAAAACTTTTTAGCATAATTTAAATAAGATCTTCTTGCTTTTTTTAAAATTTTTAATTTTTCGTATTTATGTTTTTCTACTTTTATTCTTTTTAAAGCTAATTTAGGATCTATGTCAAAAACAAAAATTTTATCAGGCTCTAAAAAATTCCTTGCTCTTTTATCTATTAAAGAAAATTCTTCAAAGCTGATTATTTTTCTTAATTTTCCTAAATCAAATTGATACACATAAGAAGAAGGAAAAGATCTCTCTAAAATAACATTCTTTCCTTTTTTCAAAACCTTTTCTATTTCTAAGTAAATATATCTTCTTTGTGATAAAAAAAGAAAAAATTCCGTCAAGGCATCTAAATTTTTCTTTGTTACTATTTCTCTTACAAAACTAAAATCTCCTTTTTGTGGTGGTTCTTTAAAATAAGAAGCTTTTAAACTCCTTGAAAAAATTTTAGCTTGAGTTGTTTTTCCTGAACCGGAAATTCCTTCAAAAAGAATAAATTTTCCCCTATTCTTCATCAACCACTACTACTCCCATCGACCTGGCTACTCCCTCGACAATTTTCATTGCTTTTTCTATATCTTTAGTATTAAGTTCAGAAATTTTCTTTTCTGCGATTTCTCTTACCATTTTTTTAGAAATTTTGCCTACTATTTCTTTTCCTGGCTCACTACTTCCTTTTTCTAATTTCAAAGCCATTTTAATAAGCGTGCTAATAGGTGGCGTACCAATTTTTATTTCAAAGCTTTTATCTTCATAAATAGTTAAATAAACAGGTACATCGATTCCTTCCATATCTTTTGTTTTTTGATTAAATTCATTACAAAACTGAGCAATATTAATACCGTAAGGAGCTAATGAAGGCCCTAGCGGAGGAGCTGGTGTGGCTTTTCCTCCTGTAATAATAAGTTTTAATTTTGCCTTAACTTTTTTATTAATCATTTTATATTTTAGCTATTTGAAGAAAGTCGACTTCTACAGGTGTTTCTCTTCCCATTACTGGAACTAAAATTTTAGCTTTTTGTCTTTCAGTATCTATTTCTATTATTTTACCCTTAAGACCTTTAAAAAGACCTTGGATAATTTCTACCATATCACCAACATTGAAGTTTGTCTCTATTTTAGGTTCTTTCTTTTGCATTCGGGCAAAAATTTCCTCTATTTCTTCCTTAGTTACGGGAATAGGCGTTGAACCAATACCAACGAAACCTGTAACTTTAGGCGTATTTCGCACTACATACCAAGATCTATCATCAACAATCATATCTACAAAAACATAACCAGGATAAATCTTTTTTTCAACGAGTTCTCTTTTACCTCCTTTAATTTCCCAAACAAGTTCTTTAGGAACGATAGCTTGAAAAATCTTATCGGTTACATCAAACTCTTCTGCTCTTTTCATAATATTTTCAGCTACAATTTCTTCAAAACCAACTACGGTGTGAATAATATACCAATTCCTTCCTAAGCTTAATCTTTGCTTAGGCATTTTTATTTAAGATTCAAAATTAAAAAAGTAAAGAAAGTATCGACCAAAGAAAAAATGATTAAGAAAAAAATGCTAAAAAAAATAACATCAAAAGTTTTCCTTATGGTTTCGTTAAAAGAAATAAAATTCATCTTCCTAACTTCAGCCAGGGTTTCTTTAAGATATTTTTTTATTTTATTTATTTTATCAAACATTATTTTTTAGGAGTCAAGATTAAATTTCCGTCACTTTTTACATCTATAAAAACCTTTTGTCCACTTTTTAGCTTATTAGCAATAATTTTTTCTGCCAAAGGATCTAAGATGTATTTTTGAATAGCTCTTTTAAGAGGTCTAGCACCAAAGGCTTCATCAAATCCTTTTTCAATTAAAAGTTCTTTAGTGCTTTCACTAAACTCTATATGAATATTCCTTTCTTCAAGTTTTTCTTTTACTTTCTTAAGTTGAATTTCTACTATCTTTCTTAAAACATCTTTGCTTAGAGGTTTGAAGATAATTATTTCGTCAATTCTGTTTAGAAATTCAGGTTTAAAGAATTCTTTTAATGTTGACATCAATCTATCTTTAAGATTTTCTATTTCTGAATCTGAAACTGTAAAACCTAAAGAACCTGTTTTTCTAAAGAGATGAGTGCCTACATTTGAAGTCATAATAATGATAGTATTTTTAAAACTTACTGTTACTCCTTTACTATCTGTTAATCTTCCATCATCTAAAACTTGAAGTAAAATATTAAAAACTTCAGGATGAGCTTTTTCTATTTCATCAAATAATATCAAACTATAAGGCCTATATTTAACTGCTTCAGTAAGTTGACCACCCTCTTCATAACCAACATAACCAGGAGGAGAACCTATAAGTTTAGCTACTGAATGTGGTTCCATATATTCAGACATATCAATTCTTATCATAGCTTTTTCGTCATTAAACATAAATTCAGCTAAAGCTTTAGCTAATTCTGTCTTCCCTACTCCTGTTGGACCTAAAAACAAGAAGGAGGCAATAGGTTTATTTTCCTCTTTAAGACCAGCTCTGGCTCTTCTTAAAGCATTAGCTACTGCTCTAATAGCTTCTTCTTGGCCAACAACTCTTTGACTTAAAATTTCTTCAGCTCGAAGAAGTTTTTCTGCTTCATTTTCCATGATCTTGCTTACAGGAATACCAGTCCATCTTGAAACTACTTGAGCGACATCTTCTTCAGTAACGTAATCTCTAATAAAAGAATACTTAGATTTTTTAAATTCTCCTTCCAATTCTTTAAGCTTTTTCTCTACTTGAGGAATTTCACCATAAATAATCTCTGCTAGTCTTGTCAGATCACCATTTCTTTCTGCTTCTATTTCTTCAATTTTAAGTTCATCTAATTTTTTCTTTAATTCTAAGTATTTTTCTTTTAGACCTTTTTCTGTTCTCCATTTAAAAGAGAGTCTTTCTTCTTCTTTTTTAAGTTTATTTATTTTATTTTCAAGAGATTTTAATTTATTTTTATTTTTTGAATCAACCTCTCGAGCTAAAGCTTC
Organism: Patescibacteria group bacterium; assembly: GCA_036741875.1. Taxonomy (GTDB): domain Bacteria; phylum Patescibacteriota; class Minisyncoccia; order UBA6257; family HR35; genus HRBIN35. Next base: position 99,545 of record DAINRM010000001.1, read on the forward strand.
TCTTTCTATTTCTAACTTTCTTATTTCTTTTCTAATATTTTCTATTTCTGGTGGTAAGGTTTCAATATGAATTCTCAAAGAAGAACATGCTTCATCTATTAGATCAATAGCTTTATCAGGAAGAAATCTATTAGTAATATATCTTGCTGAAAGTTTAACAGCGGCTACAATAGCTTCATCAAGAATTTTTACCCCATGGTGAAGTTCGTATTTTTCTCTTAGACCTCTCAATATAGCAATAGTGTCTTCTATGCTTGGTTCATTAACAATTACAGGTTGAAATCTTCTAGCAAAAGCAGCATCTTTTTCGATATAAAGCTTATAATCTCTAAAAGTAGTAGCTCCAATAACTCTTAAATCTCCTTTAGTTAAAGCTGGTTTAAGTAAATTAGCAGCATCAATAGCTCCTTCAGCAGCACCGGCACCTACAAGAGTATGCATTTCATCAACAAAAATGATAAACTTATTAGGATTTAATTGAATTTCTCTGATGATGGCTTTTAATCTATCTTCAAACTCTCCTCTAAATTTAGAGCCAGCAATTAAAGCTCCAATGTCTAGGGAAAGAATATTCACATTCTTTAAAGATTCAGGAACTTCTCCTCTCACTATTCTTTGGGCTAAACCCTCAACTATAGCTGTTTTACCAACCCCTGGTTCTCCAATAAGAACAGGATTATTTTTAGTTCTTCTTGAAAGAATTTCAATAATTCTTCTAATTTCTTGTTCTCTACCAATAATAGGATCAAGTTTATTTTTTTTAGCTAAATCAGTGAGATTTACTGTATACTTTTCTAAAACCTTGTATTTAGATTCTGGAAATTCATCAACAACTTTTTGTCCTTTTCTTAAATTATTCAAAATAGATTGAATTTTTTCTAAAGTAAGACCAAATCTTTCTAAAATAATTCTGGCTACTGATCGCACTTCAGCTAACGCTAAAAGAAGATGTTCAAGAGAAGTAAATTCGTCTTGCATTTTTTTAGTAAAATAAAAAGCTCTATCTATTACTTGAGAGGCTTCATTACTTAAATAAATAGAAGCAACTTCACCAGTAGAAAATATTCTAGGTATTCTTTCAAGTTCTCTTTCTACTACATTCAAAACGAGCTGAGGATTAATTTTAGCTTCACTAAAAATATCTTTTATTAAATCTTCGCCAACAGTAATTACTCCCCATAAAATATGAAGAGCTCTAATTTCATTGTGATGAAGTTCAAGAGCTTTATCTTGAGATTTCATCAAGGCTTCCTGAGCTTTGAGAGTAAATTTATTATTAGGTATCATTATTTATATTATATCACAAATTAAGCAGTTTGTCATTTTTAAGAAGTGACTTTTATTTTAAGTTTTGCTTTAATATCATAACCTAAATTAATAATTAGTTCATATTCACCTTCTTTTTCAATTTTTCCTTTAAGCTCTATCTGGAATTTAGAAACTTCTATACCCTTATCTTTTAAAGCTTTAATAATTTTTTCTTTTGTGACCGGATTGAAAATTTGTCCTTTTTCTCCTTTTTTAATCTTAAATTCTAAAACCAATTTTTCTATTTCTTCTTTTAAAAACTCTACTCTTTCTCTTCTTTCTTCAATCTTAGTTGAAAGAAGCATACTTTTAAGTTCTCTTTCTAATCTTTCTTTAGTTGCTAAGGTTACTTTACCTAAAGAAACTAAATATCTAAAATAACCTGGTCTTACTTTAACTACTTCACCTCTTTGTCCTAAATTGGGTATATCTTCTAAAAGTAAAACAGGAAGTTTTTTTTCTTTTTTTCTTTTTTTCATTTTTAAAATTTTATAAACCTCTGACGACCTCTATTCCTTTTTTAATAACCGGATCATCTAATTCATTTTTAATTTTTTCTTTTTCTATTTCTTTTACCTCAATATCTGGCTTTAGACCATTACCTTCGAGTTTGGTGCCATTAGGTGTTAACCAGTAAGCTATAGTGATTTTAAGCATTTTTCCATCTAATCTAAAAACTTGTTGAACACTTCCTTTACCATAACTTTTACTTCCTATAATTTTGACACCTAAATTATCTCTTAAAGCACCAGCAAAAATTTCAGAGGCTGAGGCTGATCCTTCGTTAATAAGAATAACCATTTTAAGATTGCTTAAATTACCCGGTCCTTCAGATTTTATTTTCGAAATAGTTTTATCTCTTTTAAGTTCTTGTAAAATTACTTGCCCCCTTGGTAAAAACATTTCAGACATTTGAATAGCTACCTCAAGAAATCCTCCAGGGTTATTTCTTAAATCCAAAATCCAATATTTTGCTCCTCCTTTTTGAAGATTTTTATAAGCTTTAATAAACTCATTATAAGTTGTTAAATTAAAATTATTAACTTTGATATAACCAATATTTCCTGAAAGCAGTTTATATTTAACCGCGGGAATTTTTATTTCTTCTCTAATTATTTCTAAATCTTTAGGTTCTAACCATTCATCTCTATAAATAGTGAGGATAACTTTTGTCCCTGCTTTACCTCTAATTTTTGTAACTGCTACATCAAGAGGCATGTTAGAAGTATCTTCTCCATTAATTTTCAAAATTTTATCTCCAGGTTTAATTCCTGCTCTTTCTGCTGGTGTTCCTTCAAGTGGAGAAATAACGGTTAAAACGCCATTTCTTATACCTATCTCCATACCCACACCACCAAAAGAACCTGACATATCTTCTTCAAAAATCTTGGTTTGATTTTCATCATAAATTTCAGAATAAGGATCGTTAAGAGATTTTAAAAGACCACGAGAGGCTTCTAAAATCGCTTTCTCTTTATCTATTTTCTCTGGTTCAACAAAAAATTTATTCATTATTTCCCAAGTACGGTAAAATATCCTCATTTCTTTATTAGAAAAATAAAGATCTTTTTGATCAGCTAAAATGAAATTTTGTCTATAACTATTAAAATTAAATAGAAGAAAAAAAAGTGCCAAAGGAAAAATTATAAGAAAAAAATTCTTGAATTTTTTCATGATTTATTTCAAAATAAGAGGAATAGTAATTTATAAAGAAAGAATTAAAGAAAACGACGCTAATGTTTATATTTTAACAAAAAAAGAAGGAATTCTGAAAATATATGTTCAAGGTCTTTTTAAAATAAAAAGTAAAAATCTTCCGCTTCTTCAAATAGGTAATTATTTACAAATTTTTGGTCTTAAAGAAGGAAATAATTTAAAACTTATTTCTGTTCTACCTTTAAAAACAAAACTTTTTTATTTTAAAAAATATTCTTATCTTTACCTTTGGAGTTTTTTTCTTTTAACAAAAATAAATCTTTTAGAAACAGATCCCTTTATATGGAAAATATATAGTCATTTAGAAAGGTTTATCATTAAAAAAAATTTTTATCATTATCTTATTTTTCATCTCCTTAGAACCTTAGGTTTTGAACCAGAAATTTTAAGGTGCTTTAATTGTCAAAGAAAATTAAAAAAAGAAATTTATTTTGATGGAAAAAAAGCTCTTTTTTGTAAATTTTGTAAAAAACCAGCCTATCAAAAAATATCTTATTTAGAATGGCTTAAGGCTATAAAAATAAAATCTAAAAATAAAATTCCCGAAGAAGTACCTAATTTTTTAAAAACTATTCTTAAAAACTATTTTAAAAATTTAAGAAGACTATCTTAAAATTAAGTTTAAGATGATTGCTTTTTTGGAAGAATTGGAAGAAGAATTAAAAAATAAAGAAAGCAAAAGAAAAAGAGTTAAAAGAGGCATAGAATTTCTAAAGGAAGAAGAAAATAAAGAAGAAATTGAAGAAGTTAAAAGCGGTTATATTAAAACACCAAAGTTTAGATTTAATTTTCAAAAGATTGTTAATAAACTTCTCTTTTTTTCTTTTTTTCTTTTTGTTTTTGTTTTTTCAATTTTTATCATTACCAATTTTTTATCTAAAAAGCCACCTCAGGAATTAAGTTTTAATGTTATCGGACCTTTAGAAGTTAACTCCTTAGAAGAAAATATTTTCAGCATCAAAGTAAATAATTTTTCTCTACAAGAGCTAAGTGATGTTAGTTTAACTATTTTTTTATCTGAAGGTGCTTATTTTTTAGATAGCGAAGAAAAGGAAAGGGTTTTTGATTTAGGTAAAATAAAAAGCAATACTTCAACTGAAGTTTCTTTTAATCTTATTTTCTTAAATGAAGGAGATAAAAAAGAAAAAATTAAAGCTATTTTAAGATATAAAATTAAAACAAAACCTTACATTTTTGAAGATTCTAAGGAATTTTTTGTTTTAGTAAAAAATTCTCCGCTTATAGTTATCGCTTCATTTCCTGAAGAAATTTATACTCTTCAACCTTTTGAATCAAAAATTAGCGTTTTAAATTCATCTTTTGAAAATTTAAATGATATAAATATAAAAATAACACCACCTCAAGAGTTTGAATTTTTAGAATCTCAACCGCCTTCTGAAGATATGGAATGGAACTTTATAGAAATAAAATCAAAAGAAAAAAAGGAAATATCATTTTTAGGAAATTTCAAAAATTTACCCCTTTTTCCCTTTTTTGATGCTAAAGTAAGTTTTAGTTGGCGAGGAAAAAGTTTTTCTTTAAGTCCTCAAACATTTAAACTCTCTATTAAAGAAAATCCTATAAAGATAGAAATTGTTTCCAATCCCAAAGGCGACAGTGTCAATTTAGGAAGTTCTATTTCTTATATTTTAAAAATTAAAAATAAAGGAGATATAGTTTTAAGAGAAAACCAAGTAAAGATAAATTTTAGTGATCTTTTTGATATTAAAAGTGTAAAGATTGGCAAAAATGCTTATTTTTCTTCTATAGATAATGCTATTTATTTTAATAGTCGGTATGAACCCAAACTTTTAGAAATAAAACCAGGAGAGGAAGTGAATTTAAGTTTTTCTGCTCGTCTCTTCAACTCCTATCCCATTTTAGGAGAAAAAAATAAAAATTTTACTTCTAAAGTTTTTATAGAATTTAAAACTCCGAGTATCCCACCTCAAGTTAAATCTTTTTACAACAAAGAATTTATTATTAAATTGGAAGATATAAAAAAAATTATTGGCAAATTTGAAATAGATAGTTTTCTTGTTTATAAAGACAAATTAATAGAAAATAGTGGTCCTTTTCCATTAGAAAAAGAAGTTCCTACTACTTTAACCTTACATTTTAAGATTAAAACCTTAGGAGAAGATTTTAAAGATTTTTACATTTCAGGTAAATTACCTCCTTACGTAAACTTTACAGGAAAGGTTGCCGGAGATGTCTTAGGAGAAAATTTTTCTTATGATAATAAAACAGGAGAGTTTTCATATTTCGTTTCTAATCTTCCAGCTAATTTAGGTTATACGGAAAAAGAACTTGATTTAGCTTTTCAAATTATTGTTTTATCTCCAGCTAACTTGGATCCTCGATATTTAGAGCTTATACCTTCTTTTAATTATAAAGTTACTAGTGTTTTTACTAATACCAATTTTACTGGCTCTACACAAAGTATTAATGCTAGCGAAATTATTTATGAATTAAAATAATAAATAACTATGAAGGATTTAGAAAAAATAATTTACATTTTAAAACAAAGAGGTTTTGTTTTTCCTTCTCAAGAAATTTATGGAGGATTAAAGGGTGTTTATGAGTATGGACCTTTAGGGGTTCTTTTAAAAAATAAAATTAAAAATTTATGGTTAAAAGATACTGTTTTCAAAAGAGAAAATATTTTTCTTATTGAATCAAGTATTTTAGGGTTAAGAAAAACTTATGAAGCTTCTGGTCATTTAGAACATTTTCATGATTTACTTATTGAATGTAAAAGTTGCCATCAAAGATTTAGAGCTGACCATCTTTTTGAAGGAGATTATGGAGAAGTAAATTATAAAGAAGGTAAAGCTCTTTGTCCTTTATGTCAAGGAGAGCTTACAGAAGCAAGAACTTTTAGTTTAATGTTTAAAACTTATGTTGGACCTGTTGAAGAATTAGCTTCCGAAGCTTACTTAAGACCCGAAACTGCTCAAGGGATGTTTTATAATTTCAAAAATGTTTTAAATTCAATGAGACCAAAACTTCCTTTTGGTATTGCTCAAATCGGAAAAGCTTTTAGAAATGAAATTACACCTAAAAATTTTCTTTTCAGAATGAGAGAATTTGAACAAATGGAATTAGAATTTTTTGTTAAACCAGAAGAGGCATCTAAGTGGTTTGAATATTGGGTTGAGGAAAGATTTAACTTTTATCTAAAATTAGGATTTAAAAAAGAAAATTTAAAAAAACATGTTTATCCTAAGGAAGAGTTGGCACACTATTCAGATGCTACTGTTGATATTTATTATAATTATCCTTTTGGTTTTAAAGAGCTTGAAGGAATTGCTAATAGAACTGATTATGATTTAAAAAGACATTCAGAATATTCTGGAGAAGATTTAAGGTATTTTGATGAAGAAAAAAAAGAAAAATATTATCCTTATATTATAGAACCTTCAGTTGGTTTAGATAGACTTCTTTTTGCAATTTTTGTAGAATTTTACGATGAAGATGAGGTTGATGGTGAAAAAAGAAATGTTTTTAGGTTTCCTCCGTTTTTAGCACCAATTGAAGTTTGTGTTTTACCTTTATTAAGCAATAGAGAAAACTTAGTTAAAAAAGCTCAAGAAGTTTATAAATATTTAAAAGAAAATGATTTTATTTGCGTTTATGATGATTCAGGTTCAATCGGTAAAAGATATCGAAGACAAGATGAAATTGGAACTCCTTTTTGTTTAACCATAGATTTTCAAACTTTAGAAGATAATACTTTAACAATAAGAAATAGAGATACTACTGAACAAGAAAGAATAAAGATTGAAGAGTTAAAAGATTATTTAAAAGAAAAATTAAAGTTTTAAATTATTTCTTTTGTGGGCGGGAGAGGACTCGAACCTCTAACCTTCGGCACGTCAAGCCGACGCTCTAACCAGTTGAGCTACCCGCCCTTTTTTTCCTCAAAAAATTTTTTTATTTTTGAAACTAAATCATCTAACGAAACTTTAGCCTTAACAAAGTATTCAATAGCACCTAAATTAATTCCTTTGTCTATATCTTCTGGTTGTCCTAACTGAGAAACGATTATTATTGGAATTGATTTTAAATTGGGATCTTTCTTTAGATCCTCTAAAAATCCAAATCCTGTCTTTTTAGGCAAAATTATATCTAATAAAACTAAATCTGGAAGTTCAGTAATTATTTTTTGTAAACCTTCTTCTCCATCAGTTGCAGTGACAACTTCAAAACCTTCTTTTTTTAATTTTTTTTCCAAAGCTAATCTTAAAAAATTGTCGTCTTCTATAATCAAAATTTTAGGCATTTCATTAAATTTTTAGAATCTTAACGTTTCGGGTGTTTTTAGAAAGAATCTGATTAAGGGATCAGCTTAGAAAAGTTTGATCAAGGCTTTTAAACAGATTTGGTCCATCGCCAGCTTCCGCTAGCGATACCTTGTTACGACTTAGCCCTGGTCATCACCCCTACCCTAATCCTACGAACGTAGGACTTCAGGTAGAGATGACTCCCCTGACCTGACGGGCGGTGAGTGCAAAGCCCGAGAACGTATTCACCGCGGCATCGCTGATCCGCGATTACTAGCGATTCCGCCTTCACGGAGGCGGGTTCCAGCCTCCGATCCGAACTAAGCCGGGCTTTTAGGGATTAGCTCAGCCTCGCGGCATCGCAACCCTTTGTACCCGGCATTGTACCATGTTTGCCGCCCTGGGCATAAGGGCCACGCAGACCTGACGTCATCCCCACCTTCCTCCTGGGTAGACCAGGCAGTCCCCTGTGACACATGTAACACAGGGTAGGGGTTGCGCTCGTTGCGCCACTTAAGGTTACGGCTCACGCCACGAGCTGACGACGGCCGTGCAGCACCTGTGCTAGCCCTCCAGGCAAAGCCTGGATTTCTTCTCCTTTCGGAGAAGGCATTAAGACTAGCATGTCAAGCCCAGGTAAGATTTTTCGGTCACTCTCGAATTAAGCAACATGGTCCACCGCTTGGTCGGGCTTCCGCCTATTCCTTTGAGTTTCGGCCTTGCGGACATACTCCCCAGGCGGGGTGCTTAACGCGTTAGCTTCGCCTCAGAGAGGGTCGACTCTCCCCAAAGCTAGCACCCATGGTTTACGGCCAGGACTACCCGGGTATCTAATCCGGTTCGCGCCCCTGGCTTTCACGAGATCAGCGTCAGTACTGCCCTAGCCAGCTGCCTTCGCCTTCGGCGTTCCGGTCGATATCATCGGATTTCACCCCTACACCGACCGTTCCGCTGGCCCCTGGCAGACTCTAGGAACGCAGTATTTACCCCATCCACCGAGTTAAGCTCGGTGGCTTTTAGGGTAAACTTACGCTCCCGCCTTCTCGTCCTTTACGCCCAGTAAATCCGGGTAACGCTGGGGACCTTCGTCTTACCGCGACTGCTGGCACGAAGTTAGTCGTCCCTTATTCCTGGGGTACTGTCACCCTGAGTTTTATCCCAGAGATTCCTCCCCCAGAAAAGCCGTTTACACCCCGAAGGGCTTCTTCCGGCACGCGGCGTCGCTGGGTCAGGCTTTCGCCCATTGCCCAATATTCTCGGCTGCTGCCTCCCGTAGGAGTAGGGCCCGTGTCTCAGTGCCCTTGGCGGGGAACACCCTCTCAGGCCCCCTACCGGTCATAGCCTTGGTGGGCCGTTACCCCACCAACTAGCTGATCGGCCGCGCCCCTCTCCTGCACCGCCTAAGATTTTATCTTAGGCTTTACCCGCTAAATCTTATGATTTAGCGGGGCCATCGGGTATTAGCTCCAGTTTCCCGGAGTTATCCCCGTGTGCAGGGTGAGTTAGACACGTGTTACTGCCCCGTTCGCCGCTCAGCATCTCTTTGTGAGAAAACTCACAAAGAGACCTGCGCACGACTTGCATGCCTTATCCACGCCGCCAGCGTTCACCCTGAGCCAGGATCAAACTCTCCTAAAAATCCCATTAATCAGATTCTTTCTAAAAAACCCGAAACGTTAAGATTCTAAAAATAATTTTTAGAGAACCTTAAAATCTTCAAATCAACAGATTTACAATTCTATTATAACTAAAAAGAAAAAAGAAGTCAATATTTATCTTTCTAGATTTTGAGTTGAAGTTGAAGAAGTTGTTATATTTTGTTGGTTTTGTGGTGCTAAAACTTTAGTTTTGTTTTTTATAAAATCTATTAATTGGGAATCATCTTTTAAATAAGTCAAAAAAATAACTTTTTGAGGATTAAAATAAATAAAGTTTTGTGGTCCCCATACAGCATCAGAAAATCTTTGTAAGGACAGATTACCATCCTGGCTTACATTAACAAAAACGGGATTATAAATTTTGTATGGGTTAAACAAACTTCTTTCTCCCAAATAAATATTTCCTCCTTCAACTACTATCATTACATATTTAGGCTTAAAAATACTTGTAAAAGAAAAAACCAAAAGAAGGCCAACCAAGAAACCAGAGATTATAGAAAAGATAAGATAAAGATAATTTTTACTCATTGTTGTTTTTATTCTTCAAAAGGCTCGACTTTTATCTTAAGTTCCTTAAGTTGTTCTTTATCAATTTCACTGGGTGCATTCATCATCAAATCCCTTCCTTCTCCAGTTTTAGGAAAAGCTATAACTTCTCTAATATTGGGCTCTCCTTCTAAAATCATCATAATTCTATCTATTCCAGGAGCGATGCCACCATGGGGAGGTACGCCATAACCAAAAGCTTCAATTAAATGTCCAAATTTTTCTAAAACTTTTTCTTTTGGATTTCCCATAGCTTCAAAAACTTTAATTAAAACATCAGGATCGGTAGTTCTTATACTTCCTCCGCCTATTTCATAACCGTTACAAACAAAATCATACTGTTCACTAAGTAAAATTTCTGGTGAAGTTTCTAAAGTTCTAAGAAGCTCATCTTTATCTTTGCTTCCATCAGGAAGTTTAGGTTGAGTAAAAGGATGATGAACAGCATCCCATCTATTTTCAGTTTCTTTCCATTCAAACATAGGAAAATCAATAATAAAAGCAAATGCTAATTCATTTGGATTATTTGGATCTTTTCTTAAATCGGGCTTATCGCTTCCATAAATTCTCATTGCCTCTTCGTAGGTTAAACGAGGAAAGGGTACTTGGGTTATTTTTTTATGAGGATAAAGGGATTCTACCATTTCAATAAACATTTCCTCTATAAAATTCAAAATATCATCTCTGGTGATATAACTCATTTCTATATCAAGTTGTGTAAATTCTGGTTGTCTATCGCCCCTTGGATCTTCGTCTCTAAGACATCGAGCTATTTGGAAATATCTTTCAAAACCTGAAACCATAAGAAGTTGTTTATACTGCTGTGGTGATTGAGGTAAAGCATAAAATTTTCCAGGAAAAAGTCTGCTTGGAACAACAAAATCTCTTGCACCTTCTGGTGTGGATTTGGTAAGTATAGGAGTTTCTATTTCTAGAAAACCTCTAGCATGAAGATAATTTCTAAAAAAGAGTAAAACTTTATTTCTGTTAATCAAATTCTTTTGAAGTCTTTTTCTTCTAAGATCAAGATAACGATATTTAAGCCTCAAAGCTTCGTCAATTTCATAACCCTCAGTAGTTACGTCAAATGGCAATGGCTTAGCCTTAGAAAGAATATCTAATTTTTCTATTTCTACCTCAACTCTACCTGTTTCAAGATTATTATTAACTAAATGAGGTTCTCTTTCTTTTACTTTTCCCTCAATCCTGATAACACTTTCAGGTTTAATTTCTTTAGCTAAAGAAAAATAAGCATTGCTTGAATTTATAACAAGTTGGACAATACCAGATCTATCTCTTAAATCAAAAAAAACAATCTTTCCGTGGTCTCTAATTGATTCAACAAAACCATAAAGCTCTACCCTTTCACCAACTAAATTTTTACATTCTACGTTCCATATTTTCTTCATCTTTAATCCAATTATAGTATAAAAATAAATTTTTTGCAATAAAATTTTTAGAAAGGACTATGAAAAGAAAAATCAAGTTAAGTTTATTAAATAACCTTACTTATTTAATTTCATTGGTTTTAACTTTTGCTCTTTCTCTTAATTTTTTTTATCATCTTCTTAATTTAAAAAATTTTACCACCTTAGATTTTTTAATCATTTTTTTAAGCCTTCTTTTATACTTCACATCTAAATTAAAAGAAGATAAAACCTTTAATTTTCAGAATATCTATAAAAATTTAAAACAAAACAGGACAGGAGCTTTATTTCCAGAAATAGTACGTCTAGGGAGCGCCTATGGTTTTTCTATATCTCTTTTTTACTTTCTATCAAATTTTTTCTCTAATTTTCTATCTTCCTTTATTATCAAAGAAACGGGTTCCTTATTAGAAAATACTTATGTTGATTTATTCTTGGACATTTTAATAGTTATTCCCTTAATTTTTCTTTTTTTATTTTTATTAATGCCCTTATATTTTGCAACCACTTTAATTTTTTACTTTCTTTTTTCGCCTCTTACTTCAAATTTATCCATTTCTCGCTTTCAAAAAGTAAAAGAAATATTTCATAACCTCTTTTTAAAAAATAAAACCGAAAATTTAAAATTAAACTTAATTGATATTTTTATACTTTTTGTTTCTCTTATTATTAGTTTTTTTGTCTTTTTTTATTTTTTAAACTTTCTTTTTCTTAAGCTTAATTTAGATCCTCACAAATCCCTTTTAGATAATTTAGAATATCTTTGGGAAATAATAAAAATAAAAAAAATAATTTCTTTTCTTTTGCCGCTACCGCTTTACGCTTTTTTAAAACTCCTCTTCGATGAAAAAACAAAAAAAGAATTAGGATTAAAAATAAAAGTTAATTTATCGAATAAAAGCCAAGAAATTTAAATTTTTTAACTAAATTTTTAAATTCTTTTAAAGCATCTAAAACACTATTTAACTCTTTTTTAGAAAACACAAAATCAATATAAAAAACATATTCAAAGGGCTTACCTTTAATTGGTCTTGACTCAATCTTAGTAAGATTAATACTATTTTCCGCAAAGGGTTTTAAAGATTTATATAAACTCCCTGGTATATGTGGTAAATAGAAAATTAAACTGCCCTTATTTAATCTTTTTAAACTTTTATTTTCTTTCCTACTTATGATTAAAAATCTTGTAAAATTATTTTTATCATCCTCAATATTTTTCTTTATAATTTCTAAACCGTAAATTTTTGCTGCCTCTTTACTAGCTATACTTCCCAAACTAATATCTTTAAGCTCAGAAACATATCTCGCAGAAGCAGCGGTATCCTTATAACTAACTTTTTCTATCCATGGATATTTTTCAAAAAATTTTTGACATTGTTCTAAAGCTTTGGGATGAGAAAAAACTTTTTTTATCAATTTAATTCTTTTTGAAAAAGGAAAATTGCTTTTAATTCCTAAAAGATGGTGTTCTATTTTTAAATTAATTTCGCCATAAATTTTTATATCGTAAATATTCAAATGGTCGTAGTTTTCATATATTGAGCCTGCTAATGTATTTTCAATAGGAACAACACCATAATCTGCTTTTTTATTCACCACTAGTTCAAAAATTTTTTTAAATTCATTAACCGAGATAAATTTATTTCTTTTACCAAAAAATTTTATTCCTGCAAGCCAGCTAAAAGCTCCGGGTATTCCTTGATAAGCTATTTTTTTATTTAACATAAGTTAACCAATTTTTATATCTTTTATCCTCACCTCTTACTATTTTTTTAAAGGTTTCTTTTAAAAATCTTGTTACCTCTCCTTCCTGACCTTTGTTAATTAATCTATTATTAACTTGACCAATGGGAACTATTTCTGCCGCAGTACCAGTAAAGAAAGCTTCATCAGCATTTAAAAGTTCATTCAGGGTTATATCTTTCTCTACAACTTTAAAATGATAATCTTTAGCTATTTTCATTACACTTTCACGAGTTATTCCTGGTAAGATATTACCTAATTTTGGAGTGTAAAGAATTTTATTTTTTACTATAAAAATATTTTCACCCGATCCTTCAGCAATAAAACCTCTATAATCTAAAAGCAAAGCTTCGTCATAACCTTTATCATGTGCTTCAATTGTAGCTAAAATTGAATTAATATAATAACCGCAAACTTTAGAAGAAGCAATAACAGATTTTGGATGAAGTCTTATGTATTTTGAAACCAAAACCCTTACAGGTTTTTCTCCTAAGTAAGCACCAAAAGGGAAAGCAATAATACTTACATTTACAGGATTTTTCCTTGGATCTAAGTTTATTTTCCCTTCTCCCCAAAAAGCAATAGGTCTAATATAAGCATCCTTAAGTTTATTTAATTTTATTACCTTTAAAACACCATTAATTATTTCTTTTTTAGAAAAAGGAATTTTAAGATAAATAGATTTTGCTGAATTAAATAATCTTTCTATATGTTCTTTAAGTCTAAAAACAGCTGGTATTTTGCTTATTGTTTCATAACTTCTAATTCCTTCAAAAACTCCACCACCATAATGAAGAGTATGAGTTAAAACATGTATTTTTGCCTCTTTCCAATCAACTAATTTTTTATTAAACCAAACTTTCATTTTTATAAAATTTTTAATTTTAATAATTTTTAATTTTAATAATTTTTTAAAACCTTATCTAATCTTTCTTTGTCATAACCAATGATAAATTCATAATCACCATCATCATAGATTATTTCTGTTACAGGAACACCCATTTGTCCTGTTTTTTCAACCATTTCTTGAGCAGCTAAAGGATTTAAATCAACAAGTAAATACTCGTAATTGATACCCCTCAAATCTAAATAACTTTTTTCTGCTTTACAATAAGGACAAGTAGTTGTTGCATAAAGTTTAATTTTAGATATTTTTCTTTCACCAGCTCCGCTAATATAATCTACCATTTTTTTGTAAAAATTTTCGATCTCTTCTGCTTGTTTTTTATCTTCAATAAATAAATTTAGGATTTCTGGATTTAATATACCTACACTTTTTTCTTGGTTTTCTTCAATTATCACTAAATTGAAAGGAATAAAAACTAACGCCTCTTTATTAATTTTTAAGTTCTTAAGAGAATCCGCTAAACCAAAACTTATTAAAACAAAACCGTTTTCTTTATAATCTTTTTGTCCTAAAATTTCGATATTATTTTTTTCTGAAAATTCTTTCAATTTTTCTAAAATTTGTTCTTGGCTAAGTTTTGATTTTCTAAAATAAGCAAGTCTCATTTACTTAAAATTATAACACATTTTTTAAAAATCATATCATCTTTTCAATTTTCAATTTTAAATCATAAGCAACAATTCCAAAGGCAACAGCTACATTTAAAGATTCTTTTTTACCAAACATTGGAATTTCTAAAATATAGTCACATTTTTCTAAAATTTTTTTATTTAAACCTCGAACTTCATTACCTAAAATCAACGCTATATTAAACTTAGGCTTAAATTTATAATAAGGAATTGACTTTTCACTTTGCTCCAAAGCAATAATTTTAAATCTTGCTTTTTTAAGTTTTCTTATCAAATAACTAATATTTTTGTACGTCTCCCAAGAAACATATTTTTCTGCACCTAAAGCAGTTTTTTCAATTTTTTTATCTTTAGCTGGATTGGGGGTATAACCTGTTAAATAAATTTTTTCAATTCCTACAGCATCAGCAGTCCTAAAAATTGCTCCTACATTATAAGAACTTCTAATATTATGTAAAATAGCTTGAAATTTCATTTTTAGTGTTATAATTTTATTATAGGTCGTTATTAAAAAAAATTAGAAAATGAAAAGATTAATTTTAATCTTCATCTCTTTTTTAGTTTTTTCTTTATTCGTTTTAGCACAGGAAACAACTACAACATCAACTCCACAATCAACCACAACACCATCAACAACTACTCCAGCAACCTCAACACCACCTCTAGGAAGACAAAGTGATCTTGTTTGTATGAAAAATGCTGTTGAAAAAAGAGAAAATGATCTAAAAACAGCAAGAGAGAATTATTTCAGTAAAATAAATCAAGCTTATGAGGAAAGAAAAAACGCTCTTTCTCAGGCTTGGACAATTGAAAATCATAAAGAAAGACAAAGAGCTATTCATTCTGCTTGGCAGAATTTTAGAAAAAACATAAAATCAGCCTGGGCAGAATATCGAAAGGCTCACAACCAAATTTGGAAAACATTTGTTCAAGATAGAAAAAATTGCGGTTCTGGCCCAACAGGTGAAAACCCCGGAATTGATTTAAGTTTTTAATAAAAAGAAAACGCTCCTGGCACTATTCTTTTAAAGTTTTTTACTCCCTGTTTTCTCCTCTGTTTCTAAACTTCATATGTTTCTTCTCCTATCTTAAATGCAAAAACGGTCGCAGAAAAGTTATTAGCTGAGTTATTAATTGTATTCTCATTATCTTTTTCAAAAACGGACGTAAATTAGGAATATCACTACTACCTAATCTTCTATAAAATACTCCTTTAAAAGAAAAAAGTGAGTCGTAAAATATCCCTATTTTTAATTTCAATATTACTTTATTGTGGTTAAGAAAATATTCTTCAATTCTTATAGATGGCACAGGCGTTATATTGTTTTTTATATAATTTATTAATTTATTTTTGATCAAATCAAGTTCTTTTAAATTTTCAAAAGATATAGGATCAAATTCTCCATTATCTTTTATTCCTATAAATACTATCCCACCATAAGTATTCGCCATCGATGTTATTGATTTTAATAAAGTATCTGGGAAATTTAAAGAATCTTTTGATTTAAATTCTATTAATTCATTTTCCCCTTTCTGAACTGCCTCTTCTACAGAAATATCTGGAACTTCTTCTAATGTTAATCTTAGAATAAGCTTTCCTTTCAAAAATATATGTATAAGAAAAAATATCACGAATATAAAGACAATAGCTAAAAACAAAAGATAGATAACATTAACTTTGGCTCCAGAAATGGAAAAAATATAATTATTTCTATCTAATCTGAAAACCATCAAATCGTTAGTATTTTTATCAAAATGAACATTAAGAGGTAAATTTTTGTAGTCTATTATCTTATCCAGATAATTTTTGGGCAAAAAAGCTGGAATGCCCCACCCCCAATTCATTACCTTTTAGCTATTCCTAACATAATATAATATTTCTTTCCATTAATGAGAATATAATCTGTGTATAATAACCACTCTTCAGAGGTAATTGATTTATAGCTTTTAGGCTCGGTAAATTTTTTTAAAAACTCCGTATCGGAATAACTAAATGGACTTTCTATAAATTCATTAGTTAAATCAATAAAAAATCCATTTTTATATATTATAAAATCAGCCGAGAGATTACTCTTGTTTATATCATTCACCCACTTTTCGATATCGCATTTTTTATCATCGCAATCAATTAAGGAAATGGTATACAAATTTCTGTGTTTTAAATCTTTATTAATTTTGTAAATAGTTACTAATAAAAGAACAACTAACAATACAAATGAGATTATCAAACTAAGTGCAATTTCATTTATAATAAACTTTTTATAAATTCTCTTTCTATTCATTCGGGTCAAATCCGTATTTAACTGCTATTTTGAAAATCCTAAATGCATATTTAATTTGTTTATCTGAAAGCTTATATCCTTTTTTAATTAAATCACCTATTTTATACGAAAATGCTCTATCACGAGGAGAAAGTCTATTATTATCCTTTGCCCACTTGGCTAATTTTTTCCAAGTCCTGTAACTATTCTTATCAAATAAATTTGGGAAGTTTTCAAAAGTTTTTTCTAATGAAGTTTTAACATCTGTCTCTATATTAGTAATATTTTTTTCTAAATATTCATCTTCCTTATAAATTTTTTCTCCTTCCAAAAATGAAGTTATTTCTTCATCTTTCTCGTCTTTATCTATTTCAATTTCAACTTGTTCTTTTCTTTTATGATTCTCAATTATATTATTAATTTTTTCGATTAATCTCTCGATATAACCATCCGGATCTTTCCAATATTGAGTAGATGGTATTCTTAAAATTATCCAACCTGCTCTTTCCAAAATTTCTTGTCTTTCAATATCATAGATATTTAATTCTCCATCCTTATCATAATGTTGCCAACCATCACCTATTCTTAAATTCTCAATAAACAAAGCTAGATCAATCCTATAACCACAATCTTTATATTGCGGATATAATCTATATCCTTTTTTTATTAATCTTTCATAAACATCTCTTTCAAAATCACTATCAAATTCTTTGTCTATAATATTAGAAATAGAAAAACCTTTTGCATAGAAAAGAAAGTCTTTTAATAAACTCGACGGAAATTCTTCTATATCTCTCGAAATAAAAAATACCATTTTTCTTCTTGCTCGCGTTAAGGCTACATTTAACCTATTTTCCCCAAATTCATTTAAAGAAAGTAGCGATCTTATTATTTGAGGAGATGAATTGGGGGCATACCTTAAAGAATAAATAATAACATCTCTTTCATCTCCTTGAAACCCGTCAGCAGTAGATATAATAACTGGTTCATTATTATCTTCTTTTTCTTTACATATGCTAATTACATTCGAGAGGATTTCCTTAGAATTTATATTTATATCTTTTTTAATCTTATCTAATCTTTCTTTTAAACTATCAATATCATCTAAAATTTCAATATTTTCTAATATTTCTTTGAGGATAACACAAATAAAAATTTTATCTGGATTGGTTATGTTATTTTCATACAAAAAGGTAGATAACTTATAAAAATTCTTGTACTCCTCTAAACTTAAATCTTTAAGCAAAATTATGTTTTCTAACTTTAAACTATTTATTAAAATACCATTAAGAGCATTAAGCTTGATTCTTAAAAAATCAATCTTTGTTATAAAATAATAACTGTATTTTAAACCTTGATAAATAAAATTTTCTCTATCTTTATAAGTTTCTAATAAAATTTTTATAACCGGATTATTTTCTTTGTTTAACAAAAAATCAATAATAACTCCTATTAAGGCTAATGTTTTATAGGTTTCATAAAGTCTGTAATTCGATATTAAACTTTTGTTTATTTCTTCATTAAGGAACGTAATAACTTCATAATATAAGGCTGTTAAATTCTTTTTGTAAATTTCATCTTCATATTTTTTAAATATATCCGCTATTTGGGAGATCGATTTAAAAAAGTTTATTTTCTTCAAATCATTAAATTTACTGAGATAATCATTAATTCTAGAAATTGTTATCTTTCTATATCTTTCATCATTTAACAAATTGCTTATATCAATCTCTAAAATCCTTAACAAGTTTTTATTTTTATTTAATAAGTCTCTAACCTGTTTTTCCAATAGCGAATGTTCTTTGCCTAAAATTTTACTAAAAACTTCAATTATAGTATAATAAATTGCTTTTAATTTATTAGGTGGTTGAAGTGCTTTTTTGAATTTCTCTAACGAATTTT
>DAINRM010000001.1:118027-134037 GCA_036741875.1 Patescibacteria group bacterium
GCTTTTAATTTATTAGGTGGTTGAAGTGCTTTTTTGAATTTCTCTAACGAATTTTTCAACTCATTTATGCTGTTTTCAATTTCTTTTATTTTTTCTATAGTAAAGTAATGTATATCTATATTTTTTAATATAAAATTCATAAACTCTAAAAAATCCAAACTTTGTTTATACAAAATTAACTCACTTAAAACACTTTGTAATCCATAAACCATATCATAAAGCAGGCTCAGTTCTTCATTCTTTCTTGAATTTTTAAGATCGAAAATATATCTCAAAAGTGAATCGAGCATTTCCCTATTCTTTAATTCATTATCATATTTTTCTATACACTCTAATTTTTCTAACGTAGCAAGAATGTAATTTTTAAAAATTTCTCTTTTTTCTATATTAACAAAAATATTAGATAAAATTTTTGATAGACATTCAAAATCTTTTTCTAAAATCTCTTCTTCGAAAAAATTAAATTTCTTAAGATAGATAAAGATATCAATAATTTTAATAAAATCTTCATAACTAAATCGATTTAATCTTTTGATTTTTATAATATTCTTTGAATTTTTCTTCAATTAATATTTTTTCTCTTTCTAAATTTTCTTTTTTAGTAAACAAAACACCATATTTCTGTTCTTCATAATTTTGATATTTTATGTTTTCCAATTTACTTAAAATTATTTCTTTTGATTTTTTTCACATTTAAGCCATGAAATATATAAATAATCGTGAATCTTGAGTTTTTCAAGAAAATTAACTATAACCTCGAGCGCTTTTTCTTTGTAACTGGTTATAAGAACGCTATAACCTTCTTTAACAAGATAAAGTGCTAAATTAGTGATAGTATGTGATTTTCCCGTTCCTGGTGGTCCTTCTACAGTAACAACTTTATATTTAAGAGCAGACTTTATAACTTCTTCTTGTTCTTCGTTGGCAGGTAGGATAAGATTTTCTAGGTTAAATCTTTTTTCATTTTCATTATCTCTATCTTGCGACTCAATGTATTTTTCGTCAGAACTAAAAATATCAAAAATTAAGCTTACTGTATTATATGTATGAGTATTATCCGGCTCTAAATCTTTTAACTCTTTTAGAGCTTTTTCTAGATGATATCAGGTTTACTCAATAGCCATAAAACCAAATTATTAGCTAAGTATAAAGTATCTTTTTTTAAGTTGTCTAAATCACTTTTTTTGTATACTCTCTGTAATTCTCTTAAATTCTTATTTTGAATGTCTTCCTTTTTCAAAAATGGATTTATATTAAAAATTGTACAGATGATTTCTTTTATAAGATTTTCATCCTCGATATTAAAAAGGTTAATTTCTTCAGCCTTAGAAATAACTTTTTCTTTTTCTGGAAGTTCATTTATAAATTTAGAAAGAGAATAAAGATTAAATTCTGTCTCTTCAATTGGTTCAATTTTTATTGAATTATCACCGAGATCATGATAAGCATTAATCTCAATAAACCAGATTGGAGTATAATATAGATCTTCGTTTGTTTTAAAGATTATAAATGGATAGCATAAAATATAACTTTTTCTTGCCTGTTTCAGTAGATTGTTTGCTTTTTTCAATTAGTTTCAAAAGTGATTTATATTGATCTAGATACTTTTCTATATCATTTTCGGTTTCCTGTAAAGGTTTTTCTGCTTTTGTTGAAAATTCAATAGAAAAATGCTGAATAATGTTTTCAGGTATTTTTATCTTTAATGAATCTTTTATTAGATAAAATAAATGATTTATACCCTGTAAGACCTCGTATAAATCTACAAATAGACTTTCTTTTTTAATATCTACTCATATTGTCTCATTTGAATTGATAAAGAACTACAAACATAATTATCAGTTTGCTCCGGGGGCAGGATTCGAACCTGCGACATCCTGGTTAACAGCCAGGCGTTCTACCGCTGAACTACCCCGGAATGTTTTTATAAATAGTTTATTTTAAAGCGTGCTAACTAATCTATTATATATTATACATCAACTTTTCATAGTAAAGAAAGCAAACATTCTGTCAGTAACTTCTCTTTTTTAGCTATTTCAATATTTTTATCTTTTAAGCCTTCTTTTAAAAGAATTAATTTAGCAATTTTTCATAAGTTTAAATAATAAACCTGAATATCTTTTTATATAACATCTCTAGTACACCAAAGTGCCATTAAATATTTTATTTTCTAAATAATTTTGAAGATGTTTAAGTTTCTTTCCATTTAAAATAATAACTTTAAATTTGAATTTTTGTGCTAATCTCGAAGCAATTGGATCAAAGGGGGCTGACATTCCTGGGGTCCAATTTTTATCTATTAATTTTAAATATTCATTCCATGTAATTTCTTTAAATGGCCTGGCATCTTTGTATTTATCTGGATCTTTATCGTAAACATAATCAACGTTAGTTAAGTTAATTATTGTATCAGATCCGTAAGTCTTTGCAAGTAAAACCGCATCATAATCTGTACTAAATCCGGGCTTCCATCCAGCAGCGATTAAAATTTTTTCTTTAAAAACGACTTTTTCTTTTGGATTTTTAATTATTCTATAATGAGCGTATTTTCTAAAAATAGTTAAAAGGAGGTGAGCATTAATCCTCGTGGCATGTATCCCCAGCCAATCAAGATCTTCATTGGAAACTTTAGTTAAACTTTTTGCTGCCCTTTGATAATTTCTTGCTGTTTTCCCTCCACCAACTATAATAATAAATTTTTTGTTTCTTTTTATTTCTTTTTCAATAATTTTTTTAAAATTTTTCAAAAATTTAACATCTATCTCATTAGGTACTACTAAGCTTCCTCCAAGCGAGATTACAAAAAGATCTTTCATTTGATAAAATTTTATTAAATGAAAAATAAAAAAACAATTTTGGGCTTAGGTTACGGTCGTTTACTTATATGGCTACATAAAAATATAAAGCGAGCTCTTCTTTTGGATAAAAATTAATCTATGAAAGAAATTGATTTAGAGCTTTATAATTATAACTTGCCAAAAGAAAAAATTGCTGATAGACCTGCTAAACCAAGAGATTTTTCAAAACTTTTCGTTTATGATACTCTGCAAGATAAAATCTATTTTGAAATTTTTTTTAATTTAGATAAATATTTGCCCATAAATTCTTTTTTGGTTTTAAATAATACAAAAGTCTTGCCTGCGAGAGTAGAGATGTTAAAAGAAACAGGTGGTAAAGTTAAAGTTCTTTTTTTAGTTGATGAAGTTATTAATAAAAATTCTAAATTTATAAGAGGTTTGGTTAATAAAAAGTTAAATTTAAAAGAAAAAATTTATTTTCCTAATAAGAAAGATTTTCTTGAAATAATCTCTCAAGAAAAAAACATTTTTACTTTTTCATTAAAAACGGATTTAAATAATTTTTTAAAACTCTTAAATCTGTACGGCGAGCCTCCTCTTCCTCCTTATATTAAAAACGCACCTTTAACTAAAAAAGAAGCTAAAGAAAAATATCAAACGGTTTTTGCTAAAAAATTAGGCTCAGTCGCTGCTCCTACAGCTTCTTTTCATTTCACCAAAAGAGTTTTCAAAAAACTTAAAAGAAAAGGAATTAAATACTTTTTCATTACTTTACATGTAGGTTTAGGAACTTTTATGCCTATAAGTGAAGAAAATATAAAAAAGAAAAAATTACATAAAGAATATTGGGAAGTTGAAACAAATATCTATAAAAAGATTTTAAGATTAAAACCGAAGAAAAAATTAATTGCTGTAGGAACGACAACAACAAGACTTTTAGAAACTTTAGCAAGAAAAAGATTAAATTTAAATAATAAAAAAACACTAAGAGGAACAACAGAACTTTTTATTTTCCCTCCTTTTAAATTTAAAATGATTGATGGTTTAATTACTAATTTTCATCTTCCGAAAACTTCTTTAATGATGCTTGTTGAAGCTTTTTTACAATTTAAAAATTCTAAAAAACATTTAAAGGAACTATATGAAATTGCTATCGAAAACGATTTTAGATTTTATTCATTTGGTGATGCTATGCTTATTATTTAAGAATGTTTAAAGTAACTAAAAAATCAAAAAAATCAAAAGCAAGATTAGGAGAAATAGAAACTTTTCATGGTAAAATCAAAACTCCTGCTTTTGTTCCTGTAGCTACTAAAGGAACTATTAAAGCTTTGCCACAAAAATTTTTTAAAGAAATTGGTATTCAAATTGCTTTTGTTAATACTTATCATTTGGTTAATCACCCTGGTGTAGAAATTATAGAAAAATTCGGTGGCATTCATAAATTTGCTAATTTAGAAATTCCTTTAATGAGTGATTCTGGTGGTTTTCAGGTTTTTTCCTTAGCTAATAAAAAAAGAGTTAAATTAAGAAAAGAAGAAGAAATTATAAGTGTAAATATTGAAGAAGATAGGGTTATTTTTAGATCAAATTTTGATGGAAAAGAAATTGAATTCACGCCAGAAAAATCTATAGATTATCAAATAAAAATAGGAGCCGATATAATTATTTCTTTTGATGAATGTATTACTTATCCAACAACATACGATTATGCTAAAAAAGCAACAGAAAGAACACATAAATGGCTTTTAAGATGTATTGAATATTTCTATAAAAATAAAAGAGATCATCAATATCTTTATGGTGTTATCCAAGGATCTATCTTTGAAGATTTAAGAAAAGAATCTGCTAAGTTTGTTACTCAGCAAAATGTTGATGGAATTGCTATTGGAGGAGTTTCTGTTGGTGAAAGTAAAGAAGAAATGAGATTAGTGGTAAAATGGATAAGCAATTATTTGCCCGAAAATAAACCAATTCATCTTTTAGGAGTTGGAAGAGTTGATAATATTTTAGATTTAGTAATTCATGGAATAGACACTTTTGATTGCGCTGAGCCGACAAGAATTGCTAGAACAGGAATAATTTATCAAATAAACAAAAAAAATTTAAAAAATTTTTTAAATACAATTGATATTCAAAAAAGCAAATATAAAAACAATCAAGAAAAAATTGATGAAAAATGTGATTGTTATGTTTGCCAAAATTTTTCTAAAGCTTATTTGCATCATCTTTTTAAAGAGAAAGAAATTTTAGCTTACATTTTAGCTACTTATCATAACCTTTACGCAATGGAAAGGCTTTTTGAGATGATAAGAGAAAAAATAGAAAAAAATGAACTATAATTTTTTAACTTTTAGCTATTTTTATTTTTTCATTTATTTTTATATAAGTATCATTGTTTTCTGTAAATTTATAAGTCAATAAAATCTTTAACGCTACTGAAGAGGGTATTAATTTATTTAATTGTGTTGTTCTTGCATGATGGGTAAGGTATGGTAAAGTATTTAATTGAAACAATTCTTAGAACTAAAAATAAATTTCAAAATATTGTTAAAATTATAATCATTAATGATAGAAGTTTATTTAAAAAGGTTTTTAGAAGTTATTTCTAAATATAAAGAATTAAGACCTAAACCAGAAAGAAACTTTGATCAATTTTTTTGCACAGAAGAAACATTGATAAAGAGAGTCGTTTTAATTTCTAATTTGGTCGAAACTGAAAATAGAAATTTACTTTTTTTAGGTGATGATGATTTAAATTCAATAGCATTCTCTTTGTTTTTTAAAGCTAAAAGGGTTACTGTTGTTGATATTGATAAAAGGATTCTAAGTTTTATCGAGTTAATTTCTCATAAAGAAAATTTACCTATAAAAATTTATGAACATGATTTAAGAAACCCATTGCCTAAAAATGAATTTAAGGATTATGATCTAGTTTTCTTTGATCCTCCTTACACCCCCGAAGCTGTCAATACTTTTCTTTTAAGAGCTATGGAAGCAAGTTTAGGAAGCGGAAGTAATTTTAAAAGAAAAAAACCAGAATTTCTTTCTCAAAAATTTTATTTAATGTCTTATGGTTACACCCAAAAAGAAACTGAAAAGGGTTTAAAAATTCAAGAAATTATCACTTCATTAGGCCTTATTATTCAAGAAAAATTCAAAGATTTTAATCGTTATTATGGAGCTGAAAGTATTGGTTCTAAAAGCGATCTTTATATTTTACAACCAACACCTAAGGTTAATTTGAGAAAATTAGATAGCTTTAGAAGTAAGTTTTATACTGGGCAAAAACAAAAATAGATTAATATCAATTTTCCGAAGATTTTTTAATAAATTCCCAAAATAAAGGATGAGGATATAAAAATCTTGATTTAAGTTCCGGATGAAATTGGGTTCCTAAAAAGAAGGGGTGAATATTTTCTGGAAGTTCAACAATTTTAACTAAAAACCTTTTTTCTGAAGTGCCGGAAAAAAACTAAACCATTTTTCTGTAAAATTTTATGAAATTTAGGATTAACTTCATAGCGATAACGATGTCTTTCAAAAATTAAATTTTTCTTATAAGCTCTATAAGCTATTGTTCCTCTTTTAATTTCACACCGCCAATCCACAAGTCTCATTGTTCCTCCATACAATTTTTCTTTTAAAAATTTCTTTTGTTCTTTTAAAACATCAATAACTGGATATTTAGTTTTTGGATTTACTTCTGTAGTATAAGCTCCCCTTAAACCACAAACATTTCTAGCAAACTCAACTACCATAAGTTGAAGACCATAACATAAACCAAATATAGGAATTTTATTTTCTCGGCAAAATTGAATAGCTAAAATTTTTCTTTCAACGCCACGAGAACCAAAACCTCTAGGAATAATAATTCTATTATAATTTTTAAGTTCTTCGAGTTTGTTTTTATCTTTTTCATATTCTTCTGAGTTTAGCCAATCAATTTTTGGTTTATAACCTAATTGCCAGCTTGCGTGTTTAATAACTTCGATGACAGAAATATAAGCATCAGCTAAAATAAAATCTCCTATTTTAAAATATTTTCCTACAATACCAATTTTGATTTCTTTTTTTAAACATTCAATTTTTTCGATTGCCTGCTTCCACGTTGTAAATCCATTTTTTAAAACTTTATTTTTTTCTTTGAGTCCTAAAGCTTTTAAAATCTTTTTTCCAATTTTTTCTTTTTCAAAATTTAAGGAAATTTTATAAATTATCTTTTCATCAGGGGCAGAAATAATATTTTCTTTAGGAACGCCGCAATTAAAAGAAATTTTCTCTTTTCTTTTTTCATCTAAAGGAAAAATAGCCCTGGCTAAAACAAAATCTGGCTGAAGACCGGCTGAATTTAAGGTCCTTATAGCATATTGTGTAGGTTTTGTTTTTGGTTCCATACCCTCCCCTTGATAGGGAAGATAACTAACTAAAATTAAAATCATATCTTCAGGCTTTTGAAGTTTGAGGAACGTGAGGTACAACTTCAACACACTTCCCATCAAAATACAAATTTCTTTCTTTTTGAATTAAAGATAAATAAATGCTACCGGTAGTCATATAATTTTCTTTCATCAATTCTTGATTTAAAAATCTTTCATAATGCCCCATATCTTGATCACATTCTGTACCATCTTTTAAAATAAAAACTTCTCCATGTTCAATTGGATTCATTGTTACCGCATCAACATTAACATAAGGATCACTCTTTATACAAGTAGTTTTATAACCGTGCCAAGTTAAAATTTTAGCAATTGAAGCAGTAGCTACCCCTTTCCAACTCCAGACATCACTCCTCCACAAATAAAAATATATTTTGGCATTTTATTTTAATAATTTACTTTTAAAATTTAATAATTTTCTTCTGAAAAATTTATAAATTTCTCCTAAAATTAAAACTAAGGAAGATAAAATAAGAATAATTATAAAATCAAATAGAGTGATTTCTGAAAAACCTAAGATTTTTCTTATTGTAG
Organism: Patescibacteria group bacterium; assembly: GCA_036741875.1. GTDB lineage: Bacteria > Patescibacteriota > Minisyncoccia > UBA6257 > HR35 > HRBIN35. The sequence continues at coordinate 125,799 of DAINRM010000001.1, forward strand.
AATTGAACAAGACAAAGTATTGTAAGAATAAAGATAGTAAAATTCCAAAGGTTATATATGGGTTTAATCTAAAACTTAAACTAAAAAGACTTTGGTTTAATGATCTTAAATTTAAAGCATTATAAATCTGGGTTAAGCTCATAATTAAAAAGGCATAAGTTCTTGCTTTATCTAAATTAAATAAATATTCAACACTAAAAATTAAAACTGTTAGAATTGTCATCATACTTGCCATCATCAAAAGAAAAGGAATTAAATCTAAACCAATTAAAGATTCTTTTGCCTTTCTGGGGGGATTTGTCATTTCTTGACCATGTTCTTTTTCAAAAGCTAAACTCGTACCAACTAAAGTATCGGTAACAAAATTTAAAAATAAAATATGAGTTGGTTTCAAAATAAATGGATACCCTAAAATTAAAGAAGTTAAAATTGTCAAACTTTCAGCTACATTAGTAGTTATTAAAAAGAAAACTGTTCTTTTTAAATTATTATAAATTTTTCTCCCTTGTTCAAAAGCAGAAAGTAAGCTTTCTAAATTATCATCAATTAAAATAATATCACTAGCTGATCTAGCAATTTCAGATCCCCTCTTGCCCATACAAACCCCAACTTCGGCTTTTTTAAGCCCTAACACATCATTAACACCATCTCCGAGGTAAGCAACAGAAAAACCTAATTTTTGGTAAGCTTCTAAAATTTTAAGTTTTGTTTCTGGTGTGATTCGAGCAAAAATATAGGTATCTTTTATTTTTTCTAAAAGTTCTTTTTCAGATAAATTTTCAATTTCTTTTTGATCTAAGGCATTTAAATTTTCAAAACCAACCTCTTTAGCAATATAAACAGCAGTTTCTTTATGATCACCAGTCAAAATTCTAATATCAACCCCTGCTTGTTTTAATTTTTTAATTGTTTCTCTAACTCCTTTCTTCGGTGGATCATATAAAGCAATTAAACCAACAAAAATTAAATTCTCCTCTTTCTCACCTTCGTTAAAGGCAACACTTAAAACAGAAAAACCATTTTTAGCATATTCTAAGGCCTTATTTAAAACTTCTTCCTTATTTTCAAAGTTAAAAACACCATCTCTCTTTAAAATAAATTTAGAATTTTCAATAATTTTTTCAAAAGCACCAATATAGTAAGATTCAATTCTTTCATGCTTAACAATAACTCTTTTGTGCTTTTTTATTCTTGAAAAGGGTTCTCTTTTTATTATTTTTTCTGTCTTTAAAATTTGGGCCTGTTTTATACCTGATTTTTCTAAAAGTATAAGAAGCGCAATATCTCTGGGGTTTCCTTTAAATTTTACCTCTCCATTTTTTAGAATCTCTCCTTCACTTACAATAGCTAAAATATTTAAAAGTTTGACGAAGGGGTAGTTTTCAAAAATATTTATTTCTTTGCCATCTTTCAAAAATTTGCCCTCTAAACTTTGTCCTTCTCCGGTAATTTCAATTTCTTCATTGTCCACATAAATTTTTCTTGCTGTCATTATATTTTCGGTTAAAGTGCCAGTTTTATCAGAAAGCAAAAGATTAATAACTGATAAGTTTTCTACTGCTTGGAAATTTCTTACAAACACATTTTTTTTAATTAAACCATAAGCACTTACGATAAGTGAGACGGTAATAATTATTGGCAGACCTTCTGGAATAGAAGAAATAAATGAAGAAAGAACAAAAAGCAGGCTTTCTGACCATAAATAATTTCTTTGAAGGGCAAAATAAAGAATTAAAATTGAAGTTGAAAGAGCAATTAAAAACATTCTTAAAATTAGATCTTTAGAAAGTTTTTCAAAATGAGGAGCAAATTGTTCAATTTTTTTAAATTTTTCATAAATTGAACCCATATAAGTTTTAACGCCTGTAGCAAAAACAATTCCCTTTCCCCTTCCTTCAACAACATAACTTCCCATAAAACCAATATTTTTTCTTTCGGAAATGGGCGTGTTTTCATCAATTGGTTTTCCAATTTTTTCAACAGGTAGATATTCTCCTGTTAAAATAGATTCGTCAATTTTTAAATTTACAGTTTCGAAAAATCTTATATCCGCAGGCAAAATATCTCCTTCTTCAACTAAAACAACATCTCCAGGAACTAAATTTTCTGATGAAATTTCAACCAATTCTTTATTTCTTAAGACCTTTGCTTTTGGTTTTAAAAAACTTCTTAATTTTTCTACAGTTTTTTCAGCTCGAATTTCAAAAAAGAAACCTAAAAGAACATTTACTAAAATTATTAAAATAATAACTAACGAGTCAGTAAATTTGCCAAGAAAAATAGTTAAAAGAAAAGAAACACCTAAAACAAGATTAAAAATATTTTTAAATTGTTTTGAAAAAATACCCAGAAGAGATTTTCTTTCTTCTGGTAAAATATTTTTACCGTATTTTTCTAATCTCTTTTCAGCTTCTTCGTGTTTTAAACCTAAAAAATCCGTTTCTAAAATTTCTAAAACCTCTTCAATTTTCAATGAATGAAAATTCATTTTTCAAGATCTTTATGAAAATAAAAAGACAAAATTGCTCTGTTTTCATATTTTAACGGATGAAAATTTGGTGATTTTTTTAATGAAACACTGCTTACAGCTTTTTTGTTATTCCAATAAAAACCCAAATGGTAATGGTCTTCTTTGTCTTTATCCCATAGCACAACCGCTCCCTTTTTAGGATTTTTTATTTTATACCAACCACTTTCTTCTAAATCTTTAAGAGTACTTTGAACAGTCGTATGAGGACTTTTTATTAATTTTAATAAATAAAGAATTGAGCTTACATAAAAAGCACAACTTAGTTCTCCATTTTTTAAAAGATCTTTACTTTTGCCATTAATAAAAAAATAATTATTTCTAAAAAGTTTTGTGCCAATACTATTTTCAATCAATTTAAATAAAGTTCTTCTTTTGTCTTGAATATACATTATTCGTATTCTACTAAACCAAAATCTTTTTTTCCTTTTTTAATTAAAAGATATCTTCCTCTCTCTAATTTTTTAACGTTTGGTATTAAATTTCTTGCTTCTGATTTTGATTTAGCTAAATTAAGTTTAACTAAAATTTCTTCTAATGTAAATTTTTCTTTAAGTTTTATTGTTGGAATAGCATTTTTTAAAAACTTAATTTCTTGAGTCTCAATTTCTTCAAAATTTTTTTCAAACAAGATTTTAGTTATCTTCAAAACTTCTTCTAAAATTTTTTTACCATATAAATTCAAAACAATTTCCTCAGCTAAAGTTTTTTGAATTATTCTCTCTTCTTTTTTCTTTTCTCCTTCTTCAATAATTTTTTCTATTTTTTCAAGAGTTTTAAAAGAGAAATAATACAAAAGATTTTTTGAAAATTCATCATCTAAATTAATTAAAAATTGATAAATTCTAAATGGATGAAGTTTCTTAGGATCAAGCCATAAAGTTTCTCCTTCTTCGGTTTTTCCAAATTTTCTTCCTGTTTTAGGATCAATAAGCAAAGGATAAACTAAACCATAAGCTTTTTTACCTGTTTTTTTTCTAATAAGTTCAATTCCTTGAACAATATTTCCCCATTGATCAGAACCTCCGATTTGAAGCTCACAATTATACTTTTTAAAAAGAATATAAAAATCGTAAGCTTGAAGAAGTTGATAAGTAAATTCAGCAAAAGACATAGATTCTCCAGACGAAAGCCTTTGTCTTACGGTTTCTAAATCAAGCATAGAGTTTATGCTAATAACCTTTCCTACATCTCTTAGAAACTCCATTAATTTCAAACTATCAAGCCAAAGAGAGTTATCAATCAACTTAACTTTCTTACCATCAATAGGAATAAATTTCTTTATTTGCTTTTTTAAACTTTTTTTATTTTTTTCTAAAACCTCGAAAGGAAGTATAGGTCTTTCTTTAACTTTACCACTTGGATCTCCTATTTTAGCTGTACCGCCTCCAAGAATTATAATTATTCTAAAACCATTTAGATAAAATCTTTTTAAAAGAGAAAGACCCAAATAATGTCCTAAATGTAAAGAATCTGAAGTTGGATCAATACCTAAATATAAAATTCCTTTTCTTTTAAAAAATTCTTCAATTTCAGGTGTTACTTGATAAATTAAACCTCTTTTTTTTAACTCTTCAAAGAAATCCATTTGCCCCCGGCAGGACTCGAACCTGCAACCTACTGGTTAAGAGCCAGTTGCTCTACCAATTGAGCTACGGGGGCAATCGCCCCTAACCGGATTCGAACCGGTATTTCCAGCCTGAGAAGCTGGTGTCCTAACCATTAGACGATAGGGTCTTTTCCATCAAAAAATTAATTAAGGCCCCGGTCGACCAAGCCTGAGGATAATCTGGCTCTTTTTCTTTCAAGCCTTTAGCTATAATCTTCCCATTTACTAATCCATAATACTCCGGAAGATAACCTAAAGTTTCATAAGCTCTAATTATTGCTTCTTTAATTTTATCATATTCTTTTTGATAACCTAATTTTTTCAAGCCTTGAGCAATAATCCAATTGTCATGAGGCCAAACAGAACCTAAATGATAAGATAAAGGATCAAAATCTTCCTCCAAGCTTGAATGAGTTCTAATTCCATAAGGAGTCCACATATCTTTTTTAAAAAGTCTTTTAACAACAAAGTCAATTTTATCTTCATCAACTATTCCAGTAAAAAGAAGATGCCCAGGGTTAGAAGTTATTTTTTTAACTTGTCTTTTATCACCATCTAAAGCTAAAGCAAAAAATTTCTTATCTTCCATCCAAAACTCATAATTGAATTTTTCCTTTAGATTTTTTGCTCTTTTTCTCAATATCTCTATAAAACCCTTATCCTTATTTAAAATTTCTGCTAAATTAGCTATAACATTTAAAGCTAAATATTGGTATCCCTGAACTTCTACGATTGCAACCGGCGGTTTAATTTTAAGTCCGGTCGAATCTTTCCAGCCCTGATTATCCAAACCTTCTGGATTTTTCTTTTCATACTCAATAAACAGATCCTTGTCTTTATCTCCATAATCAAACATCCAACTAACTGCCTTCTCAATATTCAACCAATGACCTTCAATAAAATCTTTATCTTTAGTCTTTTCAAAATAGAAATAAAAAAGGATCAAATAAAGTGGGGTTGAATCGATTGACCCATAATAAGGAAATGGCCAATTACGATGAGGATGTTTAGGGTTAATTAAGTCAGTTTCATGAAGAATTTTACCCGGTTCTTCTTCTGAAAGATTGTCAACCTTTTGACCTTGCAACCTTGACAAAACTATTAATGTATTTTTAGCAATACTTATTTCATAATCAAGTAACTGCCAAGCAGAAATAATTGAATCTCTTCCAAAAAGTTTATTAAATCTTGGAAGGCCAGCCAATAAAAAACCAAGAGGATGTTTTAGTCTTCTAATTTCTTCTTTCAATTTTTCAATATCGATCATTTAAAATCATTATAAACTACAAAAAACCGAAGAAGGATCTGTTTTCAACACAGGAACTTTCTCTTCCTTAAACAAAATACTTTCCAAAATTATTTTTTCCATTAGACCAAAATTTTTTTGATAATCAAATCGCGATATAACTTCTTTTTTTATTTGAAAAATAATGTTTTTATATTTATTATAATTATTCAAAACATCTTTAATCTTTACGTAAAGCTTATCTTCGCTTCCATTAAAAAAGAAAATTTTATTGCTCAATATTTCTTTTGGTCCATAAGTTTCTCTTACTATGGGAATAAGATTTTGACTCAAAGCTTCAACAATTACCAATCCTAAAGATTCAATTTTAGAAGGCAAAATTAAAATTTTATGACTTTGATAAAAAGAAAAAACTTTTTCTCTTTTGAGGCAACCTAAAAATTGAACATTTTTTTCAAGTCCAAGTTTTGGCACCATCCTCCTTAATTTTTCTTCTTCCAGACCCCTACCAATAAGATTTAACCTAATTTCGGGGAAATTATCTTTTAATTTTCTTAGAGCCTTGAGTAAAATTTCTAAATTCTTTTCTTCACTAAATCTACCAACATAAAGCAAGTCTCCATCTACTTTTGCTTTCTCCGTTTCAAAAATTCTTACTCCCGGATAAAGAGTAATTAGCTTTTCTTCTTCAACTAAGTCTTTAAGATAATTTTTTACTGCTTCCGAAACACAGATTATTTTTCGACAAAGATGATCATTAAAAATTTCTTTTAAAATTTTTTCTCTTTCCGCAAAATTTTTCTTTCCATATCTTTTTCTATAAATATCTTTATCTAAAACTATATGAAACCAAACAAAATATGATTTGTTGTATTTCTTACAAAATTCGATTGTTTTTAAATAACTTTTCCAAAGATAAGGACTTAAATTAATTAAAATTACCTCAGCTTCGTAAACAATTTTTTCTAAATTTTTAAACTTCCATTCTAAATTAAAGCAAGCTTTTTCCTTATAAAATTTTGCTAAAGGAGAAAAAACTGTCACTTCCCAATTATTTTGAGTTAAAAATTCAGCAAAATCATAATTTAAAATACTAACACCTCCATTTTCAATCTCATAATTATGAACTAAAAGGCATTTTAATCTTTCCATATTTTTAAAATTTCTTCTAAGCTATTAACTTTTATAGGATATCTAAAACCTAACTCAAAAGCTTCCGCTGCTTTAGTTCTCATAAAAAATCCTCGATAAGTTATTATTGACAAAAGCAAATTTTTCATTCTTTCGCTCATTTGCGAAGAATAAATCTCCATTAATTTTTCAATTTTTTCTAAATAATCAGAAACATCGACTAAAATATCGCCTCGATTTAAATATTCACCATCCATATAAAGAAAAATAGGAGTTTTATGTGGTTCTCCTAATTCTTTGGCTATTCCCCAACCTGCCCGATCAACTGCTTCAGTCACAATTTTGGAAACTTCATTATGATCGCGGTGGTAATCTTGATAGTAATGAGTAATCACTAAAACTGGTTTATATTTTCTAATTATTTTCATAACTAAATAAATTGTTTTTAAATTCCTTGTAAATTCACTATCTTTTAAACTTAAACCAATTCCTTCTTTAATGCCAATAAATTTCCTTGCTAAAAGCCATTCTTTTATTCTTTGTTTTTTTAAATCTTCTTCTTTAAATCTTTCTTTTCCATACCAAACGCTCTTTTCTCCAGAAGTAAAAACAACTTCAACAATATAAAATCCTCTATCAGCAAGTTTCATCAACGTTCCAGCACATAAAAGATGATCATCAGGATGAGCTGTAAAAAGAAGTATATTTTTATTTTTCATTATTGGTTTTAAAAATTAATTAACTAAATGCATTTTTAAAAAATACAATGGGGAGAGGGTGGGCGTCCCTCTCCCCAACTTTTTATGGGATGTAGATCTCTATCCTTTTTTCCCTTTTAATCCTCCTCTCCACCTCCTTCCTTACGCGCCTTCGATAGGCGGCGGGCAGTGATCGCCAATAGTACCATGGCGTTGGGGCCCACTCTGGGAGTCCCAAATTTTTCGGGGGTTTAAAATGTACAAATGGTGTGGGAACAAACAAGGGCCGCGGCACTTCTACTTCTTCTTTGAATTTTTGGTATACTTCATATACCCTACCCTTTTTCTGATAGGGGCATAGGTATAAAACCCTTGGCATCTTCTTTGCCCATTCAGCAAGCACGTAGTGAATCCCTGACCCGCCTAAATACCCTCCAAGCTCGTGTAAGTCGTGAACGGTGAGATTAGGAACACCTTTTGGCCATTTCTTCGTGGGCTCTGATGTTGCCCTCAGAGTCGACTGTGGCAGGTGTGCTACAACGGCAGGTTCATCACGGAGCTTCCATATTGCCACCGCCATCTCCCCGAGGGTTAAACCCGGGGGAATGATGTCTTCTAAATAGAACAACCACGGCAACTTAACCTCCTCAGGGAGTTTCTCCATGGGCATATTTTTTCCGTTGCGGTACACAAAAAACCTAAAGTTCAGTCCGAAAAGCTTAGCTACCACCTCGAGCAGCAACAGTTCCGCAGGGTTCGGCTGTGGATCTGACGACCCATAAACTAACAACTGGTCGGGCTCAGGTTTATCAGTCGCGAGCCCCAGCGCTAAAACAACACCCCAACTAGAATCTGGAGGAACACCCGAAGTAGGAATAACCATTTTACACCTCCTTTTTTTAGGGTTCGCGGGGCGTTCTTGCCCCTTAAAAGATCTTTTTATTTAGATCTTTTAAGCGGCAGACTAACCCCCTAAAATAAAAATGGCCGGCTCGTGCCGGCCAGGTGGTTTGATTTTATAAATTTTT
>DAINRM010000002.1:0-27744 GCA_036741875.1 Patescibacteria group bacterium
TCAATTATTAAAATAAAAATTTAAAAATAAGCCCCTGTAGCTCAACAGGAAGAGCGCGTGGCTTCGGACCACGAGGTTGGGGGTTCGAATCCTCCCAGGGGCAAAATTAAAGTTTTTTTCTTTTAATTTTTTCATAAAGCCATAAAAGATAGTATCTTTTACTAAAAATAAAATCAAAAGTTGGTACCAAATCAATTCTTTTTCCTCCAAAGCCCTTTTTAAATAAAGTTAAACCATACCAAGGATGTTTTTTTTCTTCTTTTTTTGCTATCCCCCAAAAATTATAATATTTCAAATTTCTTCTTTTTGTTTCCTGAATAATCTCCCATTGCATTCTGTAATTTAAAGGTTCTTTAATTGGCAAAGATGCAGCATGATGATAAAAAGAACTTTGATGAGAAAAAATAACTAAAGCAGAAGAAAAATACTTGTTTTCTATTTTTCCTAAAAAAAGAATAGCCTTCTTTTCCTTAGAAAATAATTTGAATTCTTCTAAAATAAATTCTTTAGAGTAGGGTTTAAAATTTTTTCTAAGATAAAGATTTTCATAAAGTGACCAAAAAATATGAAATTTACTTAAATCTTCTGTTTTTTCTATTTCTAAATAAGGTTTTTTTAAAGATTCTAAAACAAGTTTTTTATGAGTTCTATCCATTTCATTTAACATTTCTTCGTCGCTTTTTATTTCTTTTATCCAAAAATTTTCACTCACCGCATAAGTTGGTGCTAATTTGCCTCCTAAACTTTTAAAAAAATCAATATATTCATCTTCATAAATTAATATAGGATTAACCCTTAAAAATTTGTATCTTTTATTAAAACCATTTCTTTTTAAAAATTCTAAAATTTTTTTAAATCCTTCTTTAAAAAAATCTTTTTTTATTACTGGACCATGATGAATAACAAGGCCATAAGAAATTTTTCTTTTATATCCTATAATTTGGCAAATACCTATAAGCTCGTTATCATTAAAAATACCCAATCTTATAACTTCTCTTCCTAAATTTTTTTCAACTTCACCATATTCAAAATCTTGAAGAAAACTTATATAACCTTCTTTATCTAAAAAATCATTCCACAAGTTTTTGTCTTCAAAAATTTTTACTTCTACTCTTTCCATTTTTTTAGTTTTTCAATAATTTCATAAGCAGTTTCTTCACTTATAAGAGTAGGTAAATTAAAAATTATTTTATTTATTTCTTCTGTTTTTGGACAAGAACCCTTTTTATAATCAAAAACTTCTTTATTAACGTTACAGGGAACTAAAGGACAAAAATACCAATCACCTAAAAAAATGCCCTCTTTGGAAAACTCTTTTATTATTTCGTCTCTCTGAGAAGAAAAATAAGGATATCTTAAAAATATAGGCTCACTAAATTCGGAAATTTTAAAAGTAATTCCTAAATTTTCCATATAGATTTTAGAAATTTTTTTTCTTTGATTATTAAACCTCTCTATCTTTTTTAATTGATTTAAAAGCAAAGGATAAAGTTCATAGGGAAATTTTTTAAGATAATCCTTAGGCATCATACCTAATTTTTCTTCTTGGCTTACCATTTCTGGTGTCATTTTTAAACTTCTTAGAATTTTTAAAACCCCCCGTGTTATTTTTAAATGATAAAATTTTTTGAAAAAACCAAAAATAAGCGTACCTAAAAGAAGCTTTTTTAAATTAACCTTATTAAACTCTTCAACCTTTTCATATTCTCTTAAAGCTTCTTTAGATATAAATTCGTTTCTAATTATTAAAGCTCCGCCTATAATACTTGAAATGACTTTATTTCTATTAAAGCTTAAAAGAACAATATCTCCAAAATTTCCTAAATAAATATTTTTATATTTAGCTCCTAAAGCATGAGTCAAATTTTCAATGACAAAAATATTTTTTTCTTTTGCTAAATTTAAAATTTCATCTATTTTTGCTGGTATACCAAAAGTATTTTGAATAATTAAAGCCAAAGAGTTGTAAGTTATTTTATTTTTAAGATCTTCTAAAGAAAAATTAAAATCGTCCCCAATATCAATAAAAACAGGATTTAATCCAGCAAATTTTATGGCATTAGGTACGACTAAACAAGAAAAAGCTTGCGTTAAAACCTCTCTTCTACTGTCAATGTTTTTTAAAATCTTCAAAATAAAAGTTAAAGCTGACCTTGCCGAATTAAAAAACAAAATTTCTCCTTGAGGGAAATATTTTCTTAGTTCTTCCTCAACTTTTCTTTTAGCTCCTAAATCTTCATAACCCTTTAAAATTTTTTTAATAAGCTCGAAATCATCCGCTTCAAAATCGGGAATAAAATCAATAGAGACTATTTTCTTCATTTTCTAAATTTAATTTTATATGAGAAGGAAAACGATTAAAAATAAAAATACCACTTTTTTCTTTTAAGTTATTTAAAAATCTGTCTAAATCCTTTTGATTTTCAATAAAGACCGCTTTTTCTTTTAAAATTTTCCTAAAAAATTTATACTCTTCTTTGTCTGTGAATAAGACAAAATCAAATTTTAAAAATTCTTTAGCTAAATTTTCATAAACAACTTTCATTTCTTTTCCTAATTCTAAAATTCCGTTAAAAATCACTACTTTCTTTTCAAAATTAGATTTTTCTAAAAATTTTATCCCCTCTAAAACACCCCTTAAGTTAGCGTTATAAGAATCATCAAAAATAGTAAGATTTTTATATTTAATTTTTTTAAAAAAACCTTGAGGCATTTTTAAGTTTTTAATTTTTTCATTTATTTCTTCAAGAGACAAAATTTTTTCTTCTAAAATAAAACTTATAGCACCAACTAAATTTTCTATTTGAGGAGGATAGATAAGATTTGTTTCTAAAATATGTTCCTCACCTTTAGCAATCAGTTTAAAGACAGTTTTTTCTTCATAAGGAAAAAGAATTTCATAGCTATAATCTCCTTTTTTTCCATAAGTAATAATTTCTATTTCTTTGTTTTTAACGATTTTTTCTAATTCTTCTTTTAAAACCCCAAAATAATCATGATTAGTATTTATAAAAACTTTACCTTTTTCCATCTCTATAACTGCTTCAATACCTTCTCCATAAATAATATTTTTAATGTTTTCGCCAAAAAGAAAATAATGTTGCTTGGTAATGCCGGTGATAAAGACGAAATCTGGGATTATACCCTTACATATCCACCTTATATTACCTAAAAAGTATGAACCTAATTCTAAAACAAGATATTCAAAATCTTGAAGACTATTTTTTAAAAGATATTTTAAAATAACATATTCATGGTTTAGACGCGGAGGCAGAGAAAAAACCTTTTTATCTTTTAAAAGATGATTTAAGAATTCTTTTGTTGTTGATTTACCATAACTTCCGACAATAACAATCTTTTTAATGTTTAAATTTTTTAGCTTATTTTTCACTTTTTTTCTTAAATAGAAAAGATAAGGAGAAACCATTAAATCAAAAAGAGACAAAGCTAAAGAAAAAAGAAAAATTTGTGTGTAAGAAATAAGTAGAAAAAGATAAAAAACGAAGAAATAATTAAAATCATAAAAGTTGTAGGCTAAATAAATAAAAAGAAAATTTAAAAAGAAAAACATAGAAAAAAGCATCAATGCTTTTGGAGTTAATTTAACAGTTCTTAAAAGATTCCTTTTTAAAAAAATTAATGGAAAGATAGATAAAAAGATTAATAAGTTAAAAGGATTAAATTCAAATAAAGAAAAAAAATCAGCAAAGTTTAAAAAGATAAAACCAAAAGTATAAAAAGCTTGAAAAAATAATTTGGAAAAAATAAAGTAAGTAAAAATAATTAAAAGTACTAAAAAATCTTTTTTATTTAAAATATATTTTCTACCTCGAAGATGGAAATAATCTGCTAAAACCCTTGAAAAAAGCCAATCCTTTATTTGAAAAAGTCTAAAAATAGGAAGACCGCTAAAAAGAAAAACAAAAAGAGTTAAAATAAAAACATTGGCACTTTTAATAATTTCTATCATCTTCTAAGATTATTTTATTTAAAATTTTTGCAAATTCTTCAGGATTTTCTTTATGGAAACTATGTCCACCATTAAAAACTATAAGTTTAGCATTAGGCATTATTTTTTCAAGAAAAAAACCATGTTTTAACGGTGTGATTTTGTCTTTTTTACCCCAAAGAAGATAAGTTTTATTTTTAATCATTTTAGCCTCTTCCCTTAAATCTTTTCTAATATTAGCTAAGGTTTTTTTAAGAACTTCGTCTGCTAAAAAATAATCATAACTTTTCACGACAAATTTATAAAAAACTTTTTTAATAAAAAAAACCAATTTAGAAGGTAAAATTTTCAAAAGGGGCTTACTGATTTTACTTAAAAAATTTAAAATTTTTATTTTTAAAGTGTTTGGTCTTAATATTGCAGCATTATAAAGCAAAAGCTTTTCTACCTTTTCTGGATTTTTAAAGGTATAAAGCAAAGCTAAAGCACCCCCAAAAGAATGACCGAGGAGAATCATTTTTTCTATTTTTCTAAACCGAAGCCCACTTTCTAAGCGCTCATTTAAAAAAATAAGATAATCTTCCAAAGTGTATGGTTTTTCTATCGAAGTTTCACCGAAACCCGGAAGATCAAATAAAATTACCTCTATTTTTTTATCTAAATAATTTAAAAGAGGTTCAAAAGATTTTTTACTACTTCCCCAACCATGTAAAATGACTAAAGTTTTTTTCATTGTTATAATTTTTTTATGAAATTAGAAGATTTAGAAGTTAATTTAGAAGAAGTAAAATTTATAAGTAAAAAAGTAATTGAAAAACTAAAGAAAAAGAATATTAACAAAGTTAGAGATCTTATTTTTTATTTTCCTTTTTCCTATTTAGATTTTACAGAAATTAAAAAAATAAAAGATATTAAATTAGAAGAAAAAGTTTTAATTAAAGGAAGGGTGATAGAAACAAAAACCTTTCTTTCTCCTAAAAATAAAATTTTTATTCTCCAAATAGTTTTAAGCGACGAAACATCTTCAGTTAAAGTGATATGGTTTAATCAACCATATCTAACTAAAAAAATTAAAAGAAATGTTAAACTTTTGCTTTTTGGAAAACTTACACGCTCCAAAGGTTTTGGTTTGTATTTTCAACCGCAAAAATTTTATTTAGTTGAAAATGAAGGAGAAGAAAATTTTATAAAAAGAATTATACCAGTCTATGAAGAAATTTCTGGTTTAAAAAGCAGTTATTTAGAAAAATTAATAAAGACAGTTTTGAATTTTTATGATATTGAAAACCTTGAAGACCCGCTTCCAGAAAAAATTTTAGAAGAAAAAAAACTTCCTTTCTTAGGTAAAGCTCTTTGGGAAATTCATCAACCATCATCTTTTGAAAATTTAGAATTAGCTAAAAAAAGATTAAGTTTTGAAGAACTTCTTTATATTGAGCTTACTCTTCTTTTAGAAAAATCAAATTTGAAAGAAAATCCTTCCCCCGTCATATTAAAAGATGAAAAATTAATTGACGATTTTATGAAAAATTTTAATTTTTCTTTAACAAGAGGCCAAATCAAAGTTTTAGATGAAATTTTTAATGATTTAAAATCAGGAAAACCTATGAATAGACTTCTTCAAGGAGAAACTGGTTCAGGCAAAACCCTTATTGCTGAAATAGTCTCTTTACATTTTCTAAAAAATGGATATCAAGTTGTTTTTATGGCGCCAACAGAAATATTAGCTCAGCAACACTTTCAAAGAATTCTTTCTCATTTTGCTAACTATGATTTTGGCTTAGGTCTTTTAACCTCAGGACAATCTTATTATGGTTTTAAAGGTTATCGGGTGAGTAAATCTATTTATGAAATTTTAAAAATGGTTTCTCAAATGAAAATAAATTTTCTTCTCGGTACTCATTCGCTCATTGAAAACGAGATTCCTTTTAAAAAAATTGGTTTTGTGGTTATTGATGAACAGCAGCGTTTTGGTGTGAAACAAAGACAAAAGCTTTTAGAAAATTCTTCTCAAAACTTTATTCCACATTTTCTTTCAATGTCAGCAACCCCTATTCCTCGAAGTTTAGCTTTAGCTCTTTATGGTGATTTAGATTTTTCTTATCTTGAAGATAAACCCCATGATACAAAACCAGTTAAAACTTTTATAATTTTAGATAAGGAAAAAGAAAAACTAATGTATAAACTTTGCTTTCGAGAAATTAAAGAAGGTCACCAAATCTATATTATTTGTCCTCGCGTTGAAGAAAAAGAAGAAACCGCTTCTGTAAAAAAAGAATATGAAAAAGCTTTTAAAATTTTTTCTTCTCTTAAAGCCAATGTAGCTATGCTTCATGGTAAAATGTCATCCTTTGAAAAAGAATCTGTTTTAAAAAAAATGCAAAAAAATGAAATTCAAGTTTTAGTAAGTTCTTCAGTTGTTGAGGTTGGCATTGATTTTCCGTTAGCCACAGTAATAATTATTAAATCACCAGAAAGTTTTGGTTTATCTCAGCTTTATCAGCTTCGAGGTCGAGTCGGAAGAAGTGTTCATCAAGGTTATTGTTTTTTAGTTCCAGAAAAACTTACGGAAAAGGCCAAATTGAGAATAAGATATTTTTTAAAAGCTAAATCAGCCCTAGAGCTTTCTGAATATGACTTAAAATTAAGAGGAGCAGGAGAATTTTTAGGAGAAAAACAATCAGGAATCCCCGATATAGTAATGAAATCACTTCCAAATCTTGAATTTACTTTAGAAGTTAAAAAAACAGCTGAAAAAATCCTTTTTTTATCACCCGATCTTTCTTTGTTTCCTAAGCTTAAAAAAGAGGTAAATTTAAGAAGAAAAAGGCTTCTTTCCTTAGCATAATTTTCCACAATTTGATTTTGAATTTTTTTTTAAAAAAGAGGTAAAATTATATCTAGCAAAAATTAACAAAAAATTCACAAAAAACTTGACTTTTTAAAAATTGTAAGTTATAAAATTTTATATATAAGGTCGTCAATTAAAGATTAAAAAATGAAAATTAAAAACTATCCTTCTGTCTTGGTCTAATTAATGAAGGCAGGAGGATAGATAAGAAAATTAAAAAATGAAAAAATACTTTTACCTCTTTTTAGGTCTATCATTACTTTTTGGAGGTTTTTACTTTTCACCTGTAAAAGCTCAAACTTGTAATCCAGAAGCTCTAGTTCCTGTTTCTTACGGACAAAGAGGATCAGCCGTAAGAAACGCTCAGGCTTGTTTGATGGAAGCTGGATATGACATTCCAGCAGGAGCTACTGGTTATTATGGTGAACAAACAAGAAGAGCAGTTCAAGCTTTTTATAAAGACTGGTATGGAAGCTGGGATGGAAGAAGGCTTGGTCCTAGAGGAGTAGAAGAACTCAAATCTATGCTCGCTTCTGCTCCGGCTGAAGAAGAAACTTCTTCTCAGCAGCCTTCTCAGCAACAAGATCAGGTTTCTGCTCTTGTTGCTGCTGTTTTAGCTGCTCTTCAGCAAATGGGTCTTCTTCCTTCAACCTCAACCCAGCAACAAGCTGGAGAAGAAGGCTTCTTAACAGTTGATAAAGATCCAAGAGTAGCTGCAGTAACTTTAAGAGAAGGTGAAAGCGGAAAGGTTGTAGGTTTGAGATTTAGAGCAGATAACGGAGCAGTTAAGGTTCAATCTGTTTTCTTAAGATGGACAGCTTCAGTAGCTCCTTATAGAGTTATTTCTGCTTTAAGAGTTGTTGACTCTCAAGGAAACGTTCTTTATGAGACAAACGTTGGTCCTAATACCTTTCTTCAAGATTCTTCTCTTAATTACTACTTACCAGTTTCTGGTTTAAATGTTAATGTTCCTAAAAACGGTTATGCTTCAGTATTTGTAGAAATTACAGTTGTTGGTACTCTTCCATCAGGAGTTAATTCTTTAAGCTTTGAAGTTAGACAAAATGATGTAAGAGGAAGAGACGGAGCTGGAATTGATAGATTCGGACCATCAAGTACACTTACTTGGTCTGCTACTTTAGAACACTCACTTGCTGGAAAAGCTAGATTCGTGTTAGCTCTTAATCCAAATACTCCAAAACAACAATATGTTTTTGGAGATCCAACAGATGGAAGAGCTTACAAAGTAAAAGTTCTTTCTTTTGATGTTACCGCTAAAAATGACAATCTAAGAGTAACCAAAGTTGAAGGATCTGTAACTAATACATCTACAGTTCAAGCTGTTTATCTTGCTCAAGGAAATAATGTTATGGATGTAAGAACACCTTCCGCTACTGGTACTTTTGTCTTTGATGTAACCCCAGCTAACTTTACAGTTAACAGAGATCAAACAGTCACCTTTGATGTTTTAGTTGATCTCTATGCTTCATCTGCTCCAAGCGTAGCTACCTTTACAGTTTCAGTAGCTACAACAACAGGAGTTAACAGTCTTGGTGACATTATTTCCAGTACAAGCACAACTGTTACTTCAGAAATGATGAGAGCTGTAAGAGTTGGTCCTCGATTTGCAGCAGTTGAAAAAACAATTTCTGTAACTAGAGATCAAAACAACTCAACCACAACCGTCCAATCTGTTGTTTTTAGAGTAAACGTAACTGCTGTAGGCGGTCCTCTTTATGTACCAGATGCTAATACTGCTACAATTACCCTTGAAACTGCATCTGGTACAACTTCAACAGTTTCAGTTGCTCCAGTAGCTGTAAAAGTAGGAACCACACTCGTTTCAGCTTCCTCTGGTTACTACACTGTTCCAGAAGGTTCCACTTATGAATTCGAATTCAGAACTTCTGGACAAACCTTCACCGGTGCTCAATCTGTAAGAGCTAGACTCTCAAGCTTTGCCTTTGACAATGATACCTCAGCTCCTAATATGGATACTGCTTCATTCCTTCATGACCTTCCAGAATTCTGGACAAATTGGAGCAACTAAGAAACTGTTTGAGTTTTCTAGCACTCACCCCGGCCATCAATGGCCGGGGTTTTCATTTTTAATAAAAAAATCTTGTGTTAAAATTTATAAATATAACTTGCGGCGGTAGTTCAGTGGTAGAACGTCTCCCTTCCAAGGAGAAGGTCGCGGGTTCGAATCCCGTCCGCCGCTCAAATTAAAATAGATTTCTTTTAATGAAAATAGAAGATATAAAAAATATTGTCTTAACTTTTATTTTTTTTATTCCTTTTACTCTTTTAATTTTTGATCCTAACGTTTTATTTCCTTACATTACCACTAAAGCCATTATTTTTAGAATTTTAATAACAGTTTCTCTTCCTTTTATTTTTTATCTTTTTCTTTTAGATAAAAATCCTCTAGAAAAATTAAAATCAAACTATCTCTTTTTATCGTTGGTTTTGTTTTTTTTAATCTCTTCTCTTTCGGGATTTTTAGGAATTAATCCATTTCGTTCTTTTTGGGGAAATGCAGAAAGAATGGAAGGAATTTGGTCATTTCTTTTTTATCTTTTATACTTTTTCATTCTTTATATTTTATTCACCTATGATCCAAAAATTAAAAAAACGATTTTTTACTCATTTCTTATTGTTTCTTCTCTTATAAGCATTATCGAAATTTACCAATATTTCACCTTAGGAACGCAACGCCCCTCAGCAACCTTAGGAAACCCAACTTATATAGGTTTTTTCAATTTGCTTATTTCTTTTGTACTTCTTTATTTTATTTTTGAAGAAAAAAAATTATTAACTAAACTTTTTTATTATCTTATTCTTTTTCTGAATTTATTTTCTATGTTGACATCAGAAACAAGAGGGAGCCTTTTAGGTTTAATTTTTGGTATTTTGACATTTTCTTTTTACTATCTTCTTTTCTCTAAAATAGAAAAAACTAAAAAAATAAAAATTTTTACTCTTTCATTTTTTATTTTTCTTATTTTTACCCTTTTAGTTTTTTATACACCTTTAGCTTCTAAGCTTCCAGGCTTCAATAGACTTAATGAAACATTAAAAAATCCTATTTCTGTTTTTCCTCGTATTTTTGCTTGGAAAATATTTCTTGATGGCTTTAAAGCAAGACCAATTTTAGGTTATGGACCAGAAACAGAACCGATAGTTTTTTTTAAATTTTTTGATCCGAAGATTTACGAATATGAAGCAGCTATTTTTGATAGACCCCATAATAAATTTGTCCAAATATTAGTTAATTCTGGCATCTTAGGACTCATTAGCTTTTTTTTAATCTTCATTTTCTTTTTTTATTTTCTTTTTAAAAACAAAGACTTAAACCTTCTTCAAAAAGCTTCTCTTACAGGTTTTATTTTTGCTTATTTAGTTCAAAATTTTTCTCTTTTTGATATGCAAGCAAGTTATTTAGTTTTCTTTTTTGGTTTAAGCTTAGTTTATTCTAAATTAGAATATAATTTTGATAAAGAAAAATTTATAAGACCTTACATAATTTTAGTTTCCGGTTTGAGTTTAATTTTTTTAACTTTTCATCTTCAGCATTATTATATTCTTTATAAAATGATTCAAACAAGCAAAGATTCTGACTCTTCTTACGCAAGCAGAGAATTTTTAAAATTAGCTTCTCTTTCTATCAATCCATTTTTAACTGAACAAGCAATCCATAATACTCACTCTTATTTTATTCGACACCTTGAAAATGGTTCATTTAAATCATTAGAAGACATTTATATTCTAAAAGAAGTAATGAAAAAAGCTTATCAAAAAGAGCCTTATGATTATAGACTAATTTCAAAATATAGCAATTTTCTATATTTCATGATCATAATTCATTATAAAAACAATCTTCCTTATAAATCTTATATTGAAGAATTTCAAGAAATTGCCGAAAAATCTATAAATTTTTATCCTAAAAACTTGGAACTCAGAGTAGTTTATGCAAAATATTTAGGAGAGCTTTATAAAACCGATCCAAAAAATTTTAATTTTAAAGATAAGATTGTGAAAATTTTAGAAGAAGGAGAAAAGATATCACCTAATTATGCTAATTATTACTTTAATGAATATTTAATTTTAAAAGATATTTATTATGGTTTAGCTAAAGAAAAGTTAAAACTCGCTATTAAAAAATACGATTTTTCAAAAGAAAAAAATTTAAACTTTATTTTAGAAGAAGCAGAAAAATTAAAAGATAAAGAAATTTTACTTGAAATTGTTAAAATTGTGGAAAACAAAAAATTTTCAACCCGAACTCAAGAAAAATTAGAAAAAATTAAATCATCTTTTTAAAATTACAGCACTTCTTTTAAATAGCACTCTTGACTTTAGAAAAAATTTTTTTAATAATGAAAGCAACCTTAATTTGCCGAAATTAAGATTTTTTAATTAAATGGCAAAAAGAAAAAACTCTTTTATAAATAGGTTTTTTACAAAAGAAAACACCAATCCCTATGACGAAGTCAAATGGATAAAAACAAAAGCAGAAATACCAGGTTCTGGTTTTAAAATGGAAAATGTTGAATTTCCAGATTTTTATAGTCAAAATGCTATAAATATTATTGCTTCAAAATATTTCAAAATTAATAGAGGAAAACAAGAAACTTCATTAAAAGAGCTTATAGATAGAGTTGTTAAAACTTTTAAAAAATGGGGGTTAGAACAGGGTTATTTTGATGAAAAAGAAGCTGAAATTTACGAAAAAGAATTAACTTATATTATTTTGCATCAATATGCTACTTTTAATTCTCCGGTTTGGTTTAATGTTGGCGTTGAAGGAAGAAGCCAACAGTGTAGTGCATGTTTTATTTTAGATGTTGAAGATAATATGGAATCAATTTTAGATTGGATAAAAATTGAAGGAATGATTTTCAAGGGAGGATCTGGTTCAGGAGTTAATTTATCAAAATTAAGAGGAAAAGGAGAAAAACTTTCTACTGGAGGAAGCTCATCAGGAGTTATTTCTTTTATGAGAGCAGCTGATGCAGTTGCTGGCTCAATTAAAAGTGGAGGTGCTACACGTAGGGCAGCAAAGATGGTCATTTTAAATGCTGATCATCCTGAGATTATGGATTTTATTAGAGTTAAAGCTGAAGAAGAAAATAAAGTAAGAGCCTTAATGGAAGCAGGTTATGATATGACAGATATGAATAATCCTTTATGGCAAAATATTTTCTTCCAAAATGCTAATAATTCTGTAAGAATTCCAGATGCTTTGATGGAGGCAGTTTTAAAAGATGGTGAATGGAAAACTTATTATCGAACAACTGGAGAGGTAGCTAAAACTTATAAAGCCAAAGATATCTTATGGGAAATTGCTAAAGCTGCTTGGGAATGTGGTGATCCAGGTGTACAATTTGACGATATTATTCAAAAATGGCATACTTGTAAAAATTCAGGTAAAATAGAAGCAACTAATCCATGTGTTACCGGCGATACTTTAATTGCTACCACTGATGGCTGGAAAAGAATAAAAGATTTAGTTGGAAAAAATCCAGAAATTATTACTCATCAAGGAGTTAAAAAGGCAGCAAAAGTTTTCAAGACAGGCATAAAACCTGTTTATAAAATAATTACTAAATCTGGTTATGAACTTAAAGTCACAGAAGATCATCCAATTTATATTGAAGGAAAAGGAGATGTAAAAGTTAAAGATTTAAAGATTGGAGACAAAGTAAAATTAATTGCTTCTTATTTTGGTAGAAAATCATTAGATAAAGATATTGCCTTTATGATAGGTTATTTTGCCGGAGATGGAGCTATGAGTTTTGATGAAAAAAGAAATAGTTATTCAACTTTCTTTACAGGAGGCGAAGAGGATGTTTATGCTTTAAGTTATATTCAAAACACAATCAGTAAAAAACTTCAATATCTTCATAAAAGAAATGTTAATTTAAGGAGTTTGCCCTCAGAATATGTTGTTGCTACTAATAGAAAGAACATAGCAGAAATAATTAATGAATATTTTGATAGTAAAAAGAAGATTTTCAAAGATACAATTTTTGAATTGGACAAGGAATCAGTTAAATATATCCTTCAAGGACTTTTTACTGCTGACGGTACCATTACCGGCAACCCAGAAAAAGGGTTTTATGTTGGTTTAGATAATTCTTCTTTAGAGCTTCTAAAACAGGTCCAGCTTTTACTTTTGAACTTTGGTATTAAGGCAAAAATTTATAAGGATAGAAGAAAGACATTTATTTCTTATTTACCAGACTCTCAAAGAAAATTAAAACTCTATAAAGTTAAAAAATTCCATAGTTTAAGGATTACTCGAAGTTCAAGAATTATTTTTGAAAATGAAATTGCTTTTTGCTTCAATCATTCAAAAAGTGAAAAATTAGAAAAAATTAATCAAAATTATGAAACTTATAAAGATAATCTTTTTGATGAAATTAAGGAAATAAGATTTGAAGGAGTTGAAGAAGTTTATGATTTAACTGAACCAGAAACAAATCATTTTGTTGCTAATGGTATTTTAGTTCATAATTGCTCAGAGTATATATTTCTAAATTGGACTTCGTGTAATCTTGCTTCAATTAATCTTCTTAAATTCTTAAAAGATGACGGCAGTTTTGATTTTCCTGCCTTTATTCATACTGCCAGAGTTATGTTTCTTTCTCAAGATCTTTTGATATCTAAAGCAGACTATCCTCATCCTAAAATTGCTGAAGAAACCAAAAAATATCGAACTATTGGCTTAGGTTATACCAATTTAGGAGCTTTGATTATGGCTTTAGGCCTTCCTTATGATAGTGATGAAGCTAGAGATTTAGCAGCAAGTATTACAGCCCTTATGACAGGAACAGCCTATAAGCTTTCAGCTGAGATTTCTGGCAAACTCGGACCATTTCCTGAATATGAAAAAAATAAAGAACCAATGATGGAAGTAATAAAAATGCATAAAGATGCTTTAAAGAATGTTAAAGAAAATGAATTTAATAAAGAAATTTTAGAAAAAGCAAAAGAAATTTGGGAAGAAGTAATAGAACTTGGAGAAAAATATGGCTTTAGAAATGCACAAGCAACGGTAATTGCTCCAACTGGCACTATTTCCTTTATGCTCGACTGTGATACAACAGGAATTGAACCTGATTTTGCTTTAGTTAAGATGAAACAACTTGTTGGAGGCGGTTATATGAAAATTGTCAACAATACTGTACCTTTAGCTTTAAAAAGACTTGGCTATACTGAGAAGCAGATTGAAGATATTATTAAACACTTAGAAGAAACACAAAATATTGAAACAGCTCCTCATCTTAAAGAAGAACATTTACCAGTATTTGATTGTGCTATTAAACCACCAGGAGGAAAAAGATATATTCATTGGATGGGTCATGTAAAAATGGTTGCTGCAGTTCAACCTTTTATTTCTGGGGGAATTTCAAAAACATTTAATATGCCAAATGAAACAACTATTCAAGAAATTTATGATGCCTACTTTACTGCTTGGAAAATGGGAATTAAATGTTTTGCTGTTTATCGAGATGGTTCTAAAGCAACCCAAGCTCTTTACGTAAGTAAACAAGAAAAAAAACAAAAAGAAACATTTACAAGAAAAAAACTTCCTGATATTAGACCTTCAGAAACACATAAATTTTCAATTGCTGGGCATGAAGGTTATTTAACATACAGCACTTTTGAAGATGGAAGCCTAGGAGAGATTTTTATTAGAATGGCTAAACAGGGAAGCACTTTAGCTGGACTTTTAGATGCTTTTGCTATTTCGATTTCTATTGCTTTACAATATGGCGTTCCTCTTAAAGAGTTAGCTTCTAAGTTTATTAATATGAGATTTGAACCTATGGGGCTTACAAATAATGAAAAAATTAGAACTGCAACTTCTATTGTTGATTACATTTTCAAATATTTAGCTTATCGTTTTCTTTCAAAAGAAGACTTAGAAGAGTTAAGGCTTATAAGTCAAGAAGAAAAAGATAGATTAATCCTTAAAGAACACCCAACTCTTTTTGAAAAGAAAAATAATCCAGGTTATGATAATTTAAGGGATATTTCTGGACCACCTTGTATTCATTGTGGTGGAATTACTATTAAAACCGGGAGTTGTTATACTTGTTTAAGTTGCGGCGAAACAACAAGTTGCGGATAAAAAGTAAAAAAATGATAAATAAAGAAGCAAGATCAGAAAGAATAGAAATAACAAAAATAGAAATCGAAGAAATAAAAGATGTTATGGCTATTTTTCAATACTTTATAATATATGTCGGCGGTCTTATCGAAGGAAGAAAGGGGTTTCTTTATAAAAAAAATGAAAGATGGTATTTTGATTTTAATCAGTTTAAAAAAGTAACTGAACTCCCAACACATCTACGAGAATTTATAAATCATTTAATTGGAAATATAATTGAAAATGAAAATGAAAAAAGCGAAATAGAAGTTGAACGTTTATTT
The DNA here is from genome assembly GCA_036741875.1 of Patescibacteria group bacterium. Lineage (GTDB taxonomy): Bacteria > Patescibacteriota > Minisyncoccia > UBA6257 > HR35 > HRBIN35. The sequence goes on from DAINRM010000002.1 coordinate 15,243, forward strand.
AATATTTTAAAAGAAATAGTAGAGATGAATATAGGAAAATATTTAGAAAATTATGGAAAAATTACCCGAAGCGAAAAAAATTTGATTCAAATACAATTAGGACACCTTAATCGTATTTTTAATAAATATTTTAATCAATATACAACAGATCCGCTTACTAATGAAACACGCCAGTTAGTAAAAAATTTTATTGAGTTTATTAATGAAGAAATAAATAAATTTATTAATATAAGAAAAATAAATAAAAAAGTGAAGAGAAATAAAAAAAATTAAAAAGAAAAAATAAAAATTTTCAGTGATTCAATAGATTTTTTATTCTCTCCAAAGATTTCGTTTAAATTAAGCTTAAAGAGCCCTATCAAATTTAGTTTTCCTACCTTCTATTCTCTTTTTTAGTGTATCTTTTAGTTTATTAAGAGCATTTGATAAGGTTGAGACATTTACTGTGTACCCTCTTTCACTTTCCGCCTCCCTAATGTATTTTTTCAATTCCTCTATTTCTTGAGATGTAAGTCTATGTAGAATCGGAGGATGAGTCGTATCAGACATTTCTATTAATTTTTTAAGATCATCTATTTGAAGTCTGCCCAATACTTGTAAATTAACTCCTTCAATATTTGAAAGATTTTTGTTTAAAAATTCTAATACTCTTTGATAAATTTTCATTAAATCTATTGATTCTTTTGAACCTGAGCTCTGTGGTCCAGATTCAAAATTGAGATTTTTCATTCTTTTTTTAGTTAGGAATTAATTACAACCTGTTATTTAATAAACCTGTTTTAATTTTATCAAAAATTTTTTTATAATTTTTAATATTCGTTCATACTTTTCGGTTTAGGATTAAAAACCATTTTTTAATTCAAATTAATTGCGACGCTTTTGTTTTTAATATCTATAAGCTTAATTTTAAACTTTTTTAATTCTTCTCTTATTTTATCAGCTTCTTCAAATTTTTTTAACTTTCTTAAATCTTCTCTTTTCTTTATAAGATTTCTTATTTTTTTGCTTAATTTTTGCCATGGAAAAAGGAAAAGCATAAATTTATCTAATTTTTTAAGAAAATTAAGCATCTCTTTTCTGCTTTCTTCGCTTAAATCTTCTTTAAGTAAAAGATTTTCAGCTTCATTTAAAAGTTCAAAAATATAACTTAAAGCCAAAGGAGAGTTAAAATCATCATTTAAAGCATCAATTATTTTTCTTTCGTAATTTTTTATATTTATTTTTATTTTACCTTTAATATTCCTTAACTGGCTTAATTTAGCTATTTTTTCATTCAAACTTTCAAAAGAAAATTTTGCTTCTTTAATATTTTTTTCATTAAAATCAATAGGACTTCTAAAATGATGTTTAAAAACAAAAAATCTTAAAAATCTTGGTGAATTTTCTTTTAAATAATCTCTAAGTTCGATATAGTTACCTAAAGATTTTGACATTTTTTGCCCATTAACATATAAAAGTCCAGAATGGAGATAAAAATTGACAAATTTTTTTTCATAAGCAGACTCAGATTGAGCAATTTCGTTTTCATGGTGTGGAAAAATAAGATCAATTGCTCCTCCATGAATATCAAAAGGTATACCCAAATATTTTATTGACATAGCCGAACACTCAATATGCCACCCAGGCCTTCCCTTACCCCAAGGAGAATCAAAAAGCCACTCGTCATTTTCCTTTTTCCATAAAGCAAAATCAACAACTTCTTCTTTTTCATATTTGTCTGTTTTTACTCTTGTTCCTGTAACCGCATTTTCTAATTTTCTTCCCGAAAGCTTTCCATAATTTTTAAACTTGCTTACAGAAAAATAAACACCATCGCTTGTTTCATAAGCAAAGCCTTTTTTAATCAAAATTTTTATCAAATTTATTATTTCTTTTAAATGATCGCTTACTCTTGGATATTTAAAAGCCTTTTTAATTTTTAAAGAATTAATATCTTTAAAAAATTCTTTTGTGTATTTATCAGCAAGAGTTTTAGGTTTAACCTTAAGTTCTCTTGATTTTTTTAAAATATCGTCATGAATGTCTGTAATATTCATGACAAACCTAATTTTATAACCTAAAAACTCTAAATATCTTCTTATAAAGTCAAACCTAATGTAAGTTACAGCGTGTCCTAAATGGCTTGGACCATAAACAGTAGGACCACAAACATACATTCTTATAATTTTATCTTTTAGAGGTTTAAAGTTTTCTTTTTCTTTTGTTAAAGAATTATAAAACTTTATCATTTTTATTTTTTTAATCTTCTTCTTCGACCATGAAAGGCTTGATGAATTTCTTTTAGTTCTTTATTTGTTAAATGAGTATAAACCTGAGTAGTTTGAATATTTTTATGACCTAAAAGCATTTGAATAGCTCTTAAATCAGCTCCAGAAATTAAAAGATCGGTAGCAAATTGATGTCTTAAAGTATGAGGGGTAACTTTTTTTAAAATCCCTGCTTTTTTGGCATAGTATTTAATCAATTTTTGGACTCCTCGAGGTGTTATTCTTTCAAATTTTTTATTTTTACTTAGATTTATAAATAAGGCTGGATTTTGATCTTCTCTTTTTTCTAAATATTTTTTTAAGTAAAGTTTAGCTAATGGAGAAAGAAAAACTATTCTTATTTTACCTCCCTTACCTCTAATTTTAATTTCTCCTTTTTCTATGTCAATATCTCTATTTAAGGAGCAAAGTTCAGAAATTCTCATTCCTGTAGAAAAAAGTGTTTCTAAAATAGCTTTATCTCTTAAGGATTTTAGGCTTTCTCCTTGAGGAGCATTTAAAAGTCTTTCAAGTTCTTCATCTGATAAAATATTTATTTCTCTTTCAGGAATTTTAGGAAGTTCAATTTTTTCTGGATCTAAAACTTTAAATCCTTTCTTTTTCAAAAATCTTAAAAAACTTCTTAAAGAAATTAAATAATAAGACTGAGTTTTTATAGAAATTTTCTTTTTATCCAGATAGGCACGAAACTTAAAAATAGCCTCTTCGTCTAAGTTTTTAAAATTATTTTCTTTAAGCCAATTAAAAAGCTTTTTTAACATCAAAATATAGTTTTTAATAGTACCTTGACTTTTATTTTTTTCTATTCTTAAATAGTTTTCAAACCTTTCTAAAAACTCTTCTATTTGTTTTATTTCCATTTTTATGCTAAAATTATTATAAAATATGGCGGATTTAAAAGAAAAAATAAAAGAAATAATTAAAAAATACGGTCAGAACGAGAAAGATACGGGTTCTCCTGAGGTTCAGATTGCTATTTTGACAGAGGAGATTTTAATTTTAGCTGAGCATTTAAGAAAACATAGACAAGATAAAAATTCTAAAAGAGGTCTTATTTTAAAAGTAGCTAAAAGAAGAAAGCTTCTAAAATACTTAAAAAGAATTTCTTTTGAAAGATATAAAAGATTAGTTAAAGAACTTAACTTATGAATCCTTTTGCTACCTCGGATCAGCGAGTTAATATTTTTATTGATACTCAAAATATTTACCATTCTGCTAAAAATCTTTATGGTAAAAAAGTTGACTTTGGTAAATTAATCTCTCTTTTAGTTGGTGAAAGAAAATTGATTAAAGTTTTTGCTTATGTAGTAAAATCTGACTTTACTCCTAAAGAAATAGATTTTTTCGAGGCTTTAATAAATCAAGGTATTCAAATCAGAATTAAAGAAATGCAAACTTATCCAGATGGCACTCGAAAAGCTAATTGGGATATAGGTATTGCTGTTGATGCCATAAAATTTTCTTCTTTAGTAGATGTTATTATTTTAGTTACAGGAGATGGAGATTTTTTACCTTTAGTTGAGTATCTTCAAAATCACGGCAAACAAGTAGAAATTGCTGGTTTTAATCAAACCACCTCTGTTAAACTTAAAGAAACAGCTGATTTTTATTATGACCTTAATGAGTTTTCTCGTATAATTTTAATATCATGATAAAAAATTTTGTTTATCAAAGCGAAAAACATGGCTATAAATTAGAATTTGAAATTAATAATTGGGCTCAAAGATCCTTTATTTCCGTTTTGACAAAATTTAAAGACTCAAGAGTTTTTACAACTTTAAATTTTGGTACAGAAATACCTAATTTAGATTTTCTTCCTCTTACGGTTGATTATGAAGAAAAATTTTACGCTGTTGGTAAAATTTATGGAAGCAGATTTGTCAGAAGAGAGGGTACACCTTCTCTTAACGCTATTTTAAATGCTCGTTTAGTTGATAGAGGCATAAGACCGCTTTTTCCACCTATTTTTAGAAAAGAAGTTCATATTGTTAATCTTGTTCTTTCTTATGATTTTTCTATTGATCCCGGACTTTTATCTCTTTTAAGCAGTTCTTTTGTTTTATATCTTTCTGGTATTCCTATAATTTCACCTCTCGGAGCTGTTCAAGTTTATTTGAAAGATGGTAATTTTTTTATTAATCAAAATGTTGATGATGCTGAAATAAAACTTATTTTTTCAGGAACAGAAGAAAAGATTAATATGATTGAATTTGAAGGTAAAGAAATCGATGAAAATTTGTTTTTAAAGGCTTTGGAAATAGGTTTTGAGGAAATAAAAAATTTTGTAAGGTTTATGAAAAGTATAGAACCGCTTCAAAAAGAAGAAGTTAAAATAAAAGAAGAATTTTTTCAAGAAGGAGATAAAAAACTTGATGAGTTTTTAGAAAAAAATAAAATTGATTTAGAAAAAAAACTTTTTAGTTTAGAAGAAGGGGACAAACCGTGGCAAGAAGTTTTTGATTTAATTAATCAAGATGAAGATTTAGGAGATTTAAAACCTTATGTGATAAATAGTTTAAACAGAAGATATAAAAAAATTTTTCAAAAAAAAGTTTTAGAAACTAAAAAAAGACCCGATGGGAGGGGTTTAGAAGAGATAAGACCTCTTTTTGCAGAAATAGATGTTTTACCAAGAGCTCATGGTTCGGCTCTTTTTATGAGAGGCTTAACACACATTCTTTCTACAGTAACTTTAGCTGAACCAGGAGAAGAACTTTGGTTAAGAGATATAGAATATGAAGGTACAAAAAGATTTATTCATCATTATAATTTTCCTTCTTTTTCTACAGGAGAAATTGGATCAAGTAAAAAACCCTCAAGAAGAGAAATAGGACATGGCGAGCTAGCAGAAAAAGCTTTAAGAAATTTAATCCCTTCCCAAGAAACCTTTCCTTATACTATTAGGGTAGTTTCTGAAGTTTTGTCTTCAAATGGTTCAACTTCAATGGGATCAGTATGTGCTAGTTCTTTAGCACTTATGTCAGCTGGTGTACCTATAAAGACCCATGCTGCAGGAATAAGTATTGGTATGGCCTATGAGAATGATGAAAACTACGAACTTTTAACAGATATTCAAGGACCTGAAGATTTTTTTGGTGCTATGGATTTTAAAATTGCTGGAACAGAAAAAGGACTTACCGCTATTCAACTTGATGTTAAAATTGAAGGTTTGAATTTAAAACAGATTAAAGAATCTTTAGAAAGAGCTAAAGAAGCAAGAATTTATCTTTTAAATTTTATGAAAGGTGTTATCGAAAAACCAAAGGAAATCAGTATTTATGCTCCTAGGGTAGAGATTTTAAAGATAGATCCGTTAAAAATCGGTCTTATCATAGGAACTGGAGGAAGAACAATTAATGAGATTATTGCTGCTACAAATGTAAAAATTGATATTCATCCAGATGGAACTCTTTATATTATAGGAGACAAAAATTCAAATTTTGAATTAGCTAAAAATTGGATAAAAAGCATTGCTGACGCTTTTAATTTAGGTGAAATAGTTAAGGGGAAAGTAATTAAAATACTTCCTTTCGGAGCTATTTTGGAACTCGCCCCTAATAGAACCGCTCTTTTACATATCTCCGAAATCGCGGATAGAAAAATAGAAAAAATTGAAGAGGAGATTAAAATAGGAGACGAGCTTTTAGTCAAAATAAAAAATATTAATGAAGACGGTAAAATTTATGTTTCTTTAAAAGATGTCAGAAAATAACGAGAAAAATTTTAAATATACTTTTATTTCTCCAGAGAATTTACTTTCTGAAGAAGCTCCTTTAGAAGTAAAAACAAAAGAAGAAGATGAAAAAATTTTACCCGAAGAAAGAATTGTTGAGCCCTCTTTAAAAGAAGAAAATTTAAAAGAAGAAAAAAGAAGAGTTAAAGCAGGTAGAATGACAATTGAAACACCAAAAGAAAGATTTGAGGTTTTGGAAATAAAAGAAGAAGGAAAAGAAGCGCCCTTAGAAAGCTTTGCTTTAAAACATAAGGTTGAATCTCCTAAAGAATTTTATTTAAAACCCAAAGTCCAACCAGAAGATTTAGAAATTCAAAAAGAAACCTCTCCACATTTTAATATTTTCCCTTATATTAAATATTATTTAATTTTTTTATTTTCGATTTCTTTTATTTTTATCTTCTTCTATTTCAAACCTTATAAAATCCTTTTAGAAAGAATTTCAAAACCAAAAGAACCAGTTAAAAAAGAAGCAGAAGAAGTAATAATCTTACCAGAAGTAAAAGAAGAAATAAAAGAAAAAATTGAAGAAAAAAAAGAAGAAATAGCAGAAGAAAAAACTTTTGAACCTTTAGAAGAAATCAAAGAAGAAACAAAAATTAATTTACAATCATCAGAACCAGTTTTTAAATTTATCTTTTTTTCTAAAAAAGAAATCTCTTTATCCTCTTTTTCGGAAAACGAATTTTCTTTAAAACTTAAAGAAATTTTAAATAAATATGAAAATCAGGACAATTTTTATATTTTAGAAATAAAAAAGGATAATCTTTATCTTCCTTTTGATTTTGTTATAAGTTACTTTTTCAAAGATGGACTTAAGGGCTATGAAAATATTTTAGGACCAAATTATAATCTTCTTCTTTATCATTCCTTTTCAAGAAAAAACTTTTATATTATTTTAGAAATAAAAAAACCAGATGAAGCTAAAAAATTAAATCTTTCTTTAGAAAAAAATTTCAATTTAAAGAATTTTGTAAATTTTTACCCAGAATTTACCCCCACCAAGAGTTTAAGTAATAAATTTATCTCTAAAAAAATAGGAGATATTGAATATAGAGAACTTCCTTTAGAAAATAATTATTCTTTTCTTTGGTTAATATATAATAAATATGTAGTTTATGGAAATTCAGAAAAAGGTCTGGAAAAGCTAATTTCTTTTTTTAATTATCTTAAATGATAAATTTAGTGGAAATAAAAGAAAAATTACTTAAAGAAAAAGAAGAGGTTTTGCTTATGTTAGAAACTCTTAAAAAGGAAGAAGAAGGTGTTTTAAAAGAAGACGTTTATGAAACAAGTGATTTAGCTAACAAATATGAAGCCAGGGAAGACTTACATCTACAGATTGAAGCTTTAGAAAAAAGATTAGAAGTTTTAGAAAGAACCTTAGCTAGGATTAGTGAAGGTACTTACGGAAAATGCGAAAACTGCGGAGGAATTATAGAAGAAGAAAGAATTTTTATTGATCCAGCTGTTATTTATTGCAGAAAATGTGCTAAAAAATTTTAACTTAAAAATATTTTTATTTCTTCACCCACATTTTCTTTATCAATATTTTTATAGGTTAATTTTTTATCTAAAGTCTTTTCGTCAATCTCTCCTCTTAAAAATAAATAAAGATCTCCGTTTACAAATTTGACTTTTTCAACATCATCAATTTTTTTAACAAAAAGAGAATGATTCAAAAAAGCTTTTTTTCTTAAGGATTCAACTAAATTTTCATTTTTTCTCCATAAACCGCCTATAAAATAAAGAGTGTTATTATTCTCAAAAACTAAATACCTATTATCTTTTTGATTGATAAGATAGATAAAAATTCTTCGAGGATTTAATTTTAGAAAAGATTTTAAAATAACGTCAAATTTTTTAAGTCTCATTTTAATTTTTTAAAAAAATAGTTAAAGGGCGACTTTCAATTAATATTTTAACATTAAACTTTTCTCGGATAAACTTCAATTTTTTCAGGATCTAAAGCCAAAGATTTTTCTTTTAAAAGAATATAACCACCTATAGCAATATTGAGACCGTTGTCTGTAGAAAGTGATCTTTCCGGAAAAATAACTTTTATATTTCTAAAAAATTTCTTAGCCACTTTTCTTAAAGTTATATTAGCAGAAACGCCACCAGTGATAATAATTTCTTTTGGTTTATAAATCTGTTTCGCCTTGTTTAATTTGTAAATAAGGATTTCAAAAACAGTTTTCTGAAGAGATGCAGAAAGATTACAAACCTCTTCTTCGCTTATTTCACTCTTAGCCTCTTTTATTTCTTTAATGAGTTCGTTAAAAGCTGTTTTAAGACCAGAAAAACTAAAATTAAAGCCTTTTTCTAAAAGAGGTTTAGGTAAAGGATAAATATTTTTTGCTTTTTTTGCTTTTTCTTCGATAATAGGTCCACCAGGATATCCTAAATTTAAAGCTCGAGCTCCCTTATCTAGGGTTTCACCAGCAGCATCATCAAGAGTTTGTCCTAATTTTTTAAATTTAGTAAAATTTTCGAAAAGATAAAGATTAGTATGCCCTCCAGAAACAACTAAAACTAAAACAGGAAAGTTTATTTTTTTTATTTTCTGCCAAGCATTTAATTTGTTTTTTATTAAAACCGAAGCAAAATGTGCATAAAGATGATCTACAGGAATTATTTTTTTACCAAGTTTTTTAGCTAAGTTAAAAACAAATTTTTTTCCTTCAACTAAAGCAGGTAAAAGTCCAGGACCTACCGAAAAAGCTAAATAATCAACTTTTTTGAGATCAAAATTTTTTTCAATAATTTTTAAAAGATAAGGTAAATTCTTTTTATGCTCCCTTGCTGCTAAAATAGGAACAATACCTCCATAGGGACTATGAACTTTTATTTGACTTCTCAGTTCATTAGCTAAAACCTTAACTTTCTCTTTTTCTGTTTCAATTAAAGAAATACCGCTCTCATCGCAAGTTGATTCAATAGCAAGGATATACATATAGTATAATTTTATCAAGAAGCATTGTATAATAAAATACAGAAAGTCTTAATTTTTTATTTTCTTAAAAAACTGATTGATCCCGAACTTTTAAAATTAAACCCAAAAGAAGTAAGACTTATAGGAAATGATGGTAGGCAGATTGGTATTTTTTCTTTTGAAGAGGCTAAAAAGATTTCCGAAGAAAAGAATGAAGACTTAATTTTAGTAAGTTATCATGCTTTACCACCTGTAGTAAGACTTGGTGATTATAAAGAATGGTATTATAAAAAGAAAAAGAAAGAAAAGGAAATTAAAAAGAAACCGAAAGAAACTAAAGAAATAAGAATAGGATTTAATGAAGCTCTTCATGATCTTCAAAGAAAAGCAAAACAGATAGACGAGTTTCTAAGAGAAGGTCACCAAGTTCAAATTAAAATGATTTTGAGATCAAGAGAAAGACTTTTTCTTGATTTAGCCGAAAAAAAATTAGAAGAATTTTTAGGGCTTCTTCAAGAAAAATATAAGGTCGCTTCACCTCTTAAAAAATTTTCCAACTTACTTGTCATTATTATTTCAAGACAAAAATGAATCGCAAAACATTTTTGAAAAGATTTAAAATTACTAAGAAAGGAAAAATCATTCGACAAATTGCAGGGGTTAGTCATAATTTTGTTAAAAAGAACGTTTTAGAAATTTTAAGAAAGAAAAAGAAAGTAAAAGAAGATAAATTAGTTTTAAAATATGCTAAAACACATAAATGATAGAACCATTTTTTTCTAATATCAAAATAGTTATTTCTGGAGCAGCGGTGACTAAGCCATGTCGAGAGAATGTTCATGAATTAGCCTATGAAATTGGTAAAGAAATTGCTCTTCATAAATTAGTAATGCTTACTGGAGCAACTACCGGAACTCCACTTTGGGCAGCTAAAGGAGCTTATGAAAATGGTGGTATTGTTATTGGTCTTTCTCCAGCTAGGAGTTATAAAGAACACGTTAAAGTATATAAACTTCCTACAGACTATCACCATACTATTTTGTATACCGGTGAAGGTTATAGTGGAAGAAATCTTCTTTTAACTAAAATGGGCGATGGTGTAATTTTTATTTGTGGAAGAATAGGTACTCTTAATGAATTTACAATTGCCTTTGAAGAAGAAAAACCAATGGGAGTTTTAGTTGGTTCTGGTGGTACTGAAGAATATTTTATGGAAATTGTTGAAAAAGCCAAAAGGGGTCCTGGCAAAATAGTCTGGGAAAAAGATCCGAAAATTTTAGTAGAAAAACTTTTAGAAATTGTTAAAATAGAAATTGAAGAAAAAATGTAAAATGACGTTTATAGAAATAATTTATAAATTTTTTTTAGCATCGATTTTAGGAGGAATTATTGGCGCTGAGAGAAGTTTTTTTAAAAAACAAGCTGGTTTAAGAACCTTTTCTTTAGTATCCTTAGGAGCTTGTCTTTTTAGCTATCTTGGTTACTCCCTGAACGATCCATCTAATGCTTCGAGGGTAATAGCTAATTTAGTGGTAGGTATTGGTTTTTTGGGAGCGGGTCTTATTTTCCTTAAAGAAGAAAAAATTTTAGGACTTACCACCGCTGCAGCTTTGTGGGTAACAGCTGCGATAGGTGGGGCTATCGGTTTAGGTTTTTATTTTGAAGCTTTTTTAACAACAATTATTACTGTAATAATACTAACTCTATGGCACTATATTGAAGAATTTATCAAAAGAGATGAAAATAACTAAAGAGATAGAAGCGATTTTTATTTTTTTAAACACGATTATCGGTTTAGGAGTTTTTGTTTTGCCTTATACTTTTTTGAAAGGAGGTTTTTGGTTTCTTTTTTGGTTTCTTTTTTGGTTTTTTAGTTTTTTTATCATTCATCTCATTTTTGCAGAAATAATTTTTCAAACCAGAGAAACGCATAACCTTCCAGGGCTGGCAGGAATTTATCTTCACCAAGATTTAAAACATCTTGTTTGGCTTTTTGATTTTTTTGGCACCTTAGGTGTTTTTTTAATTTATCTTTTGGCTTTTGAAAAGTTTTGGGGTGTAATTTTAGGAGAATATTCATTTTTAGCTAAACTTATTTTTGCTCTTTTTAATATTTACTTTATTTCCAGGAATCTTAAAATTTTTGCTAAATTCGAAACCTTTTTAGGATTGAGTATTATTATCTTTTTTGTTCTTATTTCTATTTGGTTTACTTTTCGAGTTAATTTTTCTAATTTTATTTTAATTTTTCAAGATAGTAAAGATTTTTTTCTTCCTTACGGAGTTTTACTTTTTGCTTTTTCAGGAACATCAGCTGTTCCTTTAGCTTTAGATGTTCTTGGAAGAAATAAAGAAAAATTTGTAAAAGTTAATTTCCTCTCTCTTGTTTTGGTAAGTTTAATTTATCTTTTTTATGCTCTTTCATCTTTAGGATTTTTAGGTTTAAATGTTTCAGAAACATCGCTTGAATCCTTAAAACCCCTTTTACCATTTCCTTTATTTTTAGCTATCCTTATTTTAGTTACCTTTAATATTATGCTTGTTGATTTAGCTTTTTATCTTAAAAGAGGTCTTATTTTTGACTATAATTTTTCTCAAACTAAAGCAAATCTCGTCTTAATTTTTTCTATCCTCCTTCTTCTTTTTGTCTCTTCTGACTCATTAGTAAAAATAATCAGTATTATTAGCGAAATATTTTTAGGTTTTAATCTTCTTATTTTAAATCTTATTTATTTAAAACTTAAAGAAAAAAAATATTTTAAATTTAATCCTATCTTATTAGGTTTTCTCTCATTAACTCTTATTCTAGGTATTTTACATGGAATCTTTAAGTAAAAAAGGATTTACAATTTTAGAAATTTTAATAGTCATTTTTTTAATAGGTATTTTTTCTGCTATTTTATTTTTTGCTTTTAATTCTTTAGATATTATTAAAAGAGCTAGAGATTCAAAAAGAATAAATGATCTTCAAGCTTTAAATTCTGCTATTCAGATTTTAATAAATCAAAACCCTAATGTTTATTTAGGAAGCGAAAACATAATTTATCTTTCTCTGCCGGACACAAATTCTAACTGCTCTTCTTATCTTTCTACACTTCCTCCTCTTTATCCACCCTTTTCTTATAGATGTATCCATCCAAATGATTTTCGAAAAATAAACGGACAAGGTTGGCTTCCGCTCAATTTTTCTAATCTTCTTTTAGGAATTTCCTCTTTACCTCTCGATCCATTAAATAATGGTGAATATTTTTATGCTTACACAAAAAAAGGAAATAAATATAAATTAACCGCAAGAATGGAATCAGAAAATTTCGCTTTAATGATGGTAAATGATGGAGGTATAGAACCTCTTCTTTATGAAATTGGCAGCGATTTAAAAATCCCTAATCCACAATCAGGTTTAGTTCTATATCTTCCCTTTGAGGAAGGAACAGGAACTGTAACCTATGATCTTAGCGGTTATAATAACAGCGGTACCTTATATAACTTTAATTTCACCTCTTCTTCAGGGTGGGTAAAAGGAAAAAACGGTTGGGGGTTAAGTTTTGATGGAGTTGATGATTATGT
>DAINRM010000002.1:27844-83117 GCA_036741875.1 Patescibacteria group bacterium
AATAAAACTTGACAAACTTAAAATTTTTGTAGTAAAATTAAATAAGGTTTTCGTTTTAAATGATTAGAAATTAAATTGTAAAACTTAATTTAGGGAGGGTGCTTAAACCCCTTTTTAATGTTTCGCGTTAAAAATTTTTCAAAATACTCTTATTTAGAACCGCCACATCTTTTGTCTGATATTCGTGATTCTTTTGAAAGATTTTTAAAAGAAGATATTAAAAGAGCTTTTATAGAGTTTTTCCCTATTTTTGATTATTCTGGAAAAGAGTTAAAGCTTGAATTTATCGATTTAGAAGTAGGAGATCCTAGAATTAGTGAAGCAGAAGCTAAATATTATGGAGTTAATTATGATGCACCACTTAGAGTAACACTAAAACTTACTAATCTTTTAACTAAAGAAGAAAAAATTCAAAAAATTTATTTCGGAGATCTTCCTTTACTTACCCCAAGGGGTTCTTTTATTATTAATGGTCATGAAAGAGTGATTGTTAATCAACTTTTACGTTCCCCTGGTATTTATTTTGATTTTCTTCTTTACGGTGAAAAGAAAAGATGGGGAGCTAAAATAATTCCTCAACAAGGGGCTTGGCTTGAATTTCAAGTTGAAGCTACTAATTTACTTCAGGTAAGAGTAGATAAAAGAAAAAAATTTCTTTTTTCTATTATTTTAAAAGCTTTTGGTTTTGAAACTAATGAAGAAATTTTTGAAATACTAAAAGAACACGAAAATCCAGAGAATCCAATTTTGACAACTACATTAAAAAAAGATAAAACAGAAAATAGAGAAGAAGCTCTTTTAGAAATTCATAGAAAAATGAAACCTATTGAGCCAAACACTTATGATAATGCTATTTACTACTTTGAATCAACATTTTTAAATCCTCAAAGATATAACCTTTCAAGAGTAGGAAGATTTCATCTTAACAGAAGACTTAATAGAAACTCTGAATCATTAGTTTTAGAAAAAGACGACCTTATTAGCGTTGTTAAAGAAATTCTTAGATTGGAAAATGATCCTTTATCAGTCAAAGATGATGTTGATGCTTTATACAACCGAAGAGTAAGAGATTTGGGAGAGCTTTTAGAAAATCAAGTAAGAATTGCTCTTTCAAGACTTAAGAGAGATATCCAGGATAAAATGAGCTCTTTAAGTAAATTAGAAGAACTTACACCTTCTCAAATTATTCATCCAAGAAAATTTTCTAATACTATTTTAGAATTTTTTAACACCTCAAGACTTTCTCAAGTTTTAGATCAAACTTCACCTCTTTCAGAAATAGAAAACAAAAGAGTGATTACTGCTTCAGGACCAGGTGGTGTTTCCAAGGAAAGAGCTTCTTTAGAAGTAAGAGATGTTCATCCTTCTCATTACGGAAGAATTTGTCCTATTCAAACACCGCATGAAGGTCAAGGGGTTGGTATAAAACTTAATAAAGCTCTTTATTCTCGAAGAAATTCCTTAGGATTTTTAGAAACTCCCTATCTAAGAGTAAAAAATGGAAAGGTTACTGATGAAATTATTTGGCTTACTTATGATCAAGAGCTTAATGAAGTAATTGCTTCAAGAAATGTAAGAATTAATGAGAAAGGAGATATTTTAGATGAATACTTAGAAGCCAGAGTAAATGGTGAAGCTACTATAGTTCATAAAAGTAAAGTTACTTTAATTGATGTTTCGCCCTTTCAAATGTTTTCTCTTTCGACATCACTTATTCCCTTCGGTAACCATGATGATGCTAATAGACTTCAGATGGGAACAAATATGCAAAGGCAAGCTGTTCCTTTGGTAAAACCAGAGATTCCTTTAGTGATGACAGGACTTGAAAAAAAGGCTGCTTTTGAATCAGGTAGAGTTATAATTTCAGAGGTTGATGGTGTTGTCGTTGATGTTGACGCTGATCATATAACTATTGGAACAAAAGAAGGAAAGAAAATAACTTATTATCTTAAAAAATTTGAAATGACTTCTAAATATACATGTTATAATCAAAAACCTATTGTGAAATTAGGAGATAAAGTCAAAAAAGGAGATATTTTAACAGATGGTCCAGGAATTAAAGATGGGTATTTAGCCTTAGGCCAAAATCTTTTAGTAGGTTTTCTTCCTTGGAGAGGATATAATTTTGAAGATGCTATTATTATTTCAGAAAGACTTTTAAAGGAAGATATTTTTACTTCTGTTTATATTGAAGAATTTTTTGCTGATGTAGTAGATACTAAACTTGGCCCAGAAATGACAACAAATGATATACCAGGTGTGCCAGCGGAAAAATTAGCCAATTTAGATATTGACGGTATAGTTAGGATAGGAACATACGTAAAGACTGGTGATATTTTGGTTGGTAAAATTACTCCTAAACAGACAGAAGAGATTACACCAGAAGAAAAACTCTTAAGAGCCATTTTTGGAGAAAAAGTTCAAGAAGTTAAAGATACTTCTCTTTATCTTGAACCAGGAAGATCAGGAAGGGTAATAGGAGTGAGAGTTTTAGAAAGAAGCAAAGGAGAAATTTCTGAAATTGGCGTGATTAAAAGAATTTTTGTAAAAATAGCTAAAATTAGAAAAATTCAAGTAGGCGATAAATTAGCTAACAGACATGGAAATAAAGGAGTTATTTCTTTAATAGCTAAAGAAGAAGATATGCCCTTTTTACAAGATGGAAGAAGATTGGATATTATTTTAAATCCTGTGGGGGTTATTTCCAGAATGAATTTAGGACAAATTTTAGAAACCCTTCTTGGTTTAGCTGCTAAAAATCTAGATTATCATGCAGTAGTACCTCCGTTTTCTGGAGTTACAGTTGAAGAAATAGCGGAAGAACTTAAAAAAGCAGGTTTGCCTCCAGATGGTAAGATTGATCTTTATGATGGCGTGACCGGAGAAAAATTTCCCCAAAAAGTTTTAGTTGGCTATATGACAATTATGAAACTGGTTCATATGGTTGAGGATAAAATCCATGCTCGTTCAATTGGTCCTTATTCTCTTATTACCCAACAACCTCCAGGTGGTAAATCAAGATTTGGAGGTCAAAGAATTGGTGAAATGGAAATGTGGGCTATTGAAGCTCATGGTGCTACTGAAATTTTACATGAGGTTTTGACAGTAAAATCTGACGATGTTAAAGGAAGAAATATCGCTTATCAAAGTATTATCAAAGGAGAAGATGTTACTTATTCATCTTTTCCTCACGTCTTTTTAGTTCTTATTAATGAACTTCGAGGTTTAGGTTTAAATATTGAAATTCGTTATCGAGAAAAAACCGAAGAAACACCTCCTACTTATCAAGAAGTCGAAGTTCAAAAAATTGAACCCCAAGGAACAGCTAAATAAAAATGTCCATTATTAAAAAGTCAACTTCAGAAATAGAAAGCTTAGTTTTAAAGATAGCTTCTCCTGAAGAAATTTTAAGTTGGAGTCATGGTGAAGTTTTAAAGCCAGAAACAATTAACTACCGAACTGGTAAACCAGATAGACAAGGTCTTTTTTCTGAAGTTATTTTTGGTCCCATGAAAGACTTTGAATGTTCTTGTGGAAAATATAAAAAACCTCAAGTTAGAGGTATTATATGTGAAAGATGCGGCGTAGAAGTCACCCATTCTTCAGTAAGAAAAGAAAGAATGGGACATGTTACTTTAGTTACTCCTGTTGCTCATATTTGGTATTTAAAAGTCTATCCTTATCCCTTAAAGATATTTTTAGACATACCCTTAAGAGATTTAGAAAGAGTTATTTATTATTCTGCTTATATTATTACTCGCGTTGATGAAGAAAAAAAGAATAAACTTTTAGAGGAGGTAGAAAAAGAATATAAAGAATTTTTAGCCCAAGCAGAATCAAAGGAAGAAAAAAAACAAAAACAAGAAATCTATAGGCAAATTAAAGAAGAACTTAACTCTTTAAAACCCAAGAAAGTTTTATCTGATGCTGAATACTTCTATTTTTCAAAAAAATATGCTGGTATTTTTGAGGTAGATATGGGTGCCGAACCGATTAGAAAGTTTTTGGAAGAGATTGATTTAGAAAAACTAAGAGAAGAAACTATTAAAAAATTAGCTAAAGCAGATTCTAAAGAAAAAAAGATTCTTTCTTTAAAACTAAAATTTATTAATGCCTTTATTAAATACGGAAGAAGACCAGAATGGATGATTTTAACTATTTTACCTGTCGTTCCCCCAGATATAAGACCAATTGTTCAGCTTAAAGAAGGAAAAATTGCCTCTTCTGATCTTAACGATCTTTATCGAAGAATTATTAATAGAAATAATCGTCTTAAAAGACTCATAGAAATTAAAGCACCAGAAATAATTTTGAGGAATGAAAAAAGAATGCTTCAAGAAGCTGTTGATGCTCTCCTTGACGCTTCTTTAAAAAAAGAAAAAATTGTTGTTGGACAAAGAAAAGTTCTTAAATCTTTGGGTGACCTTTTAAAGGGCAAAGAAGGAAGATTTAGGCAAAATCTATTAGGAAAAAGAGTTGATTATTCTGGAAGATCAGTAATTGTTGTTGATCCTAATTTAAGAATCAATGAATGCAGTTTGCCTAAAAAAATGGCTTTAGAAATTTTTAAACCCTTTATTATCCATGAACTTCTTAAAGAAGGAATAGTCACTACTTCTAAAAGAGCTAATTATCTTATTGAAACGATGAGCCCAGAAGCTGTAGCTGCTTTAGAAAGAGTGATAAAAGATAAATACGTTCTTTTAAACCGTCCTCCTACTCTTCATAAGCTCAGCTTTTTAGCTTTTAAACCTATTTTAACTGAAGGTTTAGCTATTAAAATTCCACCCCTTGTTTGCTCTGGCTTTAATGCCGATTTTGATGGTGACCAAATGGGGTGTTTCTTACCGCTTTCTTCAGAGGCTCAAAGAGAAGCAAGAGAACTTATGAATGCTGCTTTAAATGTTTTAAGACCTGGTACAGGAATGGTTGAAGCTAGACCTGACAAGGATATGATCGCTGGTCTTTATTATTTAACTCTAGAAATTCCCAATCAAAAAGGAGAGGGAAAGGTTTTTAATGACGAAAAAGATGCCATTTTTGCTTATGAAAATAAAATAATAAGTCTTCAAGCAAAAATAAAAGTAAGAAAAGTAAAAAATGAAGAAAATATTGAAACCACTGTAGGAAGAATAATTTTCAATCAAAATTTACCTTCAGACTTTCCTTTTGTCAATGAAGTTATAAATAAAAAAACTATTAACCCTATTCTTCTTAAAATTTTAGAAATTTACGGAGTTGAAAGATTGAGCATTGTTTTAGACAATCTTAAAGAACTAGGTTTTAAATATGTAACTGAAGCCGGTATTACTTTAAGTATTAGTGATTTAGAATCACCTCCAAAACTTAAAGAAATTTTAGAAAAAGCTTTAGATGAGCATAATAAGGTTTTAGGGGCTTATCATAATGGTTTCTTGAGTCGAGAAGAAAAA
Source organism: Patescibacteria group bacterium (assembly GCA_036741875.1). GTDB lineage: Bacteria > Patescibacteriota > Minisyncoccia > UBA6257 > HR35 > HRBIN35. Next base: position 33,277 of record DAINRM010000002.1, read on the forward strand.
AACTTAAAACTTCAAGAAATTTGGGTCAAAGCTAAAGTAGAAATAGAAAAAGATATTAAAGAAAACATTTCTGTAACTAACAATGCTAGATTGATGATAGATGCTGGAGCTAGGGGAAGCTATGATCAGTTAGCACAAATGATTGCTTTTAAGGGTGTGGTTAAAACCCCAACTAATGAACCAATAGACTTAGCTATTTCTCATTCTTATAAAACAGGGTTAACACCCTTGGAATATTTCAGCTCAACTCATGGAGCTAGAAAGGGTGTAGCCGATAAAGCACTAAAAACACCTCATTCAGGATATCTTACCAGAATTTTAGCTTCGGCACTCGATGATGTAATTGTAAGAGAAGTTGATTGCGGAACTGAAGAAGGAATTCTTATCAGTCGAGAAGAGGTTCAAAGAAGAGGTGTAAGCTTTGGTGACTCTATTTTTTCCCGAACCGCTTTAGAAGATATTAAAAATTCTCAAGGAGAAGTTATCGTGAAAAAAGGAGAATATATCACTTATGAGCTTTCTAGAATTATTGATAAAGAAAGCTCTATTTCTCAAATTAAAGTAAGATCTGTTTTTACTTGTAAAACTCTTTATGGTGTTTGTCAAAAATGTTATGGTTTAGATCTTAGCACCCATAAACCTGTAAGACTTGGAGAAGCTGTTGGGCTTATTACTACACACTCTATTGGAGAAAGATTAACTCAATTCGTTTTAAGATCTTTCCATGCTGGCGGTGTGATTTCCGCAAAAGATATTACTCAAGATCTTCCAAGAATAAAGGAACTTTTTGAAGCTACTACACCTCGTTCTGAAGCAATCCTTTCCCCTATTAAAGGAAAAATTGTAGAAATTAGAGAATTTCCTAAATATAACTTAGTGAAAATCAGGGGAGCAAGAAATAAAGAGATTTCTCTAAAAATTCCAAGCAAATTTAGGCTTTTAGTCAAAAAAGGACAAATAGTTGAAAAAGGGGACCTCTTAAATGAAGGTATTATCGATCCTAAATCTATTTATCGTCTTAAAGGTAAAATTGCTGCTTTCAAGTATATTTTGAATGAAGTAAGAACTGTTTACAGCAATCAAGGAGCCGATATTCATGAAAAGTATATTGAACTTGTTATAAGAAAAATGTTTTCTCGCGTAAGAGTGATAGATCCAGGCGATTCAGAATTTGTTGCTGGAGAAATAGTTGAGAAGGATATGTTTATTGAAAAAAATAGAGAGTTAGTCAAAAACGGCTTAAAACCAGCAAAAGGTGTTCTTCTTCTTCTGGGTATTAAAAGGGTTGCTTCTACACCTTATAGTTTTCTTTCTGCAGCTTCATTCCAAGAAACCTCTCGAGCTTTGGTAAGATCTGCTTTAGAATGCAGAGAAGATAGACTTAGAGGAATAAAAGAAAATGTTATTATAGGTAAAAAGCCTGTTATTGGAGAAGAATTTAGAAAGAGATATCTTAAAGAAAGCAATATGGTATAATAAATTATAATAAGATTAATTAACTAGTATTTTAATAAGTTCAAAATGGCAACAAAAAAAGCAGGAGGTTCAGTTAAAACAGGAAGAGATTCTAATCCAAAATATCTGGGAGTGAAAGTACATGATGGTGAAATTGTTTTTCCAGGAATGGTTATTATCCGTCAAAGAGGTACTAAGTTTTTACCTGGAAAAAATGTTGCTAGAGGAAGAGATGATACCTTATATGCACTTAAATCAGGTAGAGTTAAATTTAAAACAATAAGAAAAACAACTTTTAGCGGCAAAAAAATATGGAAAAAAATAGTTCATGTGATTTAAGGGTATATGTTAAATGCCTTTAATAGGCTAAAAATTATCCTTTTAGTTATTTTAGTCTTAAGTTTTTTTATTTTTCCAAAACAAAGCATTTCTTTAGAAAAAAATAAAATACCCAAGAAGACTAATTTTAGATTTATAATATATGAGAAAAATCATTTTCGACCTTCAAATTTTATTAAAGAATATGAAATAGATAATGTAAAAGTTAAAGTTTTGTCAATTTCAAAAAATAAAAATTCTTTCGAGACATATTTCGAAATCTATAGTAAAAGGAAAAGAGTTTTTAAATCAAAAAATTCTTATAACATTTACAACATTTTTGTATTTGAATACAACGAAAATAAATATTTAGTTATTACAGATTTTTCTGGAGGAACCCACTGTTGTTTTACTTCTTATCTTTTTTTAATCGACAAAAATGAAAATGTGAAACTAGTAAAAAGATTTGGAGAAGGCGATAACCCAAACGCTTTAGAACCGATTAGTTTCTTTATAAAAAATAATAAGCTTTATGTTTCTTGGTTGGATCCAAGATTTCAATATTTCGAAAATCTTGCCTTTGCTTATTCCACAGAAGCTTTTTTTGAAAGATTCTTTTTAATAGAAAAAGAAAAAGTTGTAGAAGTAAGCAAAGATTTTAAGGATGATTACATCAAAAAAGCTTTAAAATATGAAAAGGAAATAAAAGATATTATTGAATTGGCAACAAAAAGAGATAAAGAAAAACTTAAAGAAGAAAAATATATTTTATGGCAAGAATGGTTTAGCAAACTTTTAGCAAAAACAGTTAATTTAATAATGGCAGGAGAAAAAGAAAAGGCATTTAGAGAATTTGATAAAAACTTTGAAGAGTTTTATTCTCTTTTTAATATTTATTATGAATCTCAACTAAAAGAAAAAATAAAAAAAGAAATTTTTAAAAAAATGAACAAATAACCTTTTAAAACATTTTTGATGAGATTTACGAATATTATAAAAATGCAAAAATTTTAGTAGACATAAGCTCATCAACTGTTAAAGTTTATAAATATTCTAAGGAGAAATTGAATTTAATACTCCAAAGAAGTTTATATTTTAAAGAAGGTTTTGATCCAGAAGGCGGTATTTCTTCTGAAAACAAAAAAGAACTTTTAGAACTTTTAGAAGCAGTAAAAGATGAAAATAAAAATATTCCTATAAGAATTTATGCTACTGGTATTTTTATAAAATTAGTTCCAGAAACAAAAATTAATTTTATTGATGAGGTTTTTCTAAGAACAGGACTTTATTTTAATATTATTGATCAAGATTTAGAAAACTTTTATTTAGAAATGGCTCTTGTTGGAAAATATAATCTAAATGAACATTTACTTTTAATTAATATTGACGGAGGCTCAACAGAACTTTTAGTAATGTATGGCAAAGAAGCAATTAAAAGATTAAATTTAGATTTTGGAATTGGAAAAATAATTTCTGATTTTCCTCAAATAAATGAAGAGATTTAAAAAGTTAAATTAGAAGAAGTTGTAAATTATGTAAAAAATTTATTACCATCAATTCAAAACAAAGCAAAAATTGCCTTTTATACAGGAGGAGCGCTAACTTACATGAAACTTGCTAATTATCCTTTAAAGCAAAATAATTTATTTGGAGATGAAGACCATCCGTTTTTAATTGAATTTGAAGATTTCAAGAATAAAAATAAAGAAATTTTTGAAAAGATAACCCTAAAAGAATTAGAAAATTTAATGCCTGAAAATTCAAAATGGATGCATGGAGCTAGATCCTGTTAAGCTATTGCCCAAGCAATTTGTGAAAAATATAATATTGAAAAAATTATCCCCTCTGATTCGAATATTATTAATGGAGTAATAAGACAAGAATTTAGATATGTTACTCTAAGTGGTAGTTTTAGAAAACACTTAGATTATATTATAGAAGTAAAAAAGAAATTAGAAAATAACGGAATAGTAGTTTTAAGTCCACGATTTACAACTCCCAAAACACCAAATGCAGAATTTGTATTCTTTCACGGTGAAGAAGGATTATCTCCTTTAGAGTTAGATAGGTATCATTTAAATTCAATAAAAAACTCAGATGCTTTAATAGTTTGTTATCCTAATGGTTATGTTGGTGCTTCTGCTTTATTAGAAATTGGCTTTGCTCATTCATTAGGAAAAATGATAATTTTTACTGAAAAACCAGAAGAATTTATTTTAAATAATCTTCCATTTGAAACAGGTTTATTAATTTAAATATCTTTTAACAACCTTTAGCCACTTTCTATAAGGTAAAGGAAATTTTTTTGTTAAATTAATTACTTCTTTTTTTAACTTTTCTGGTTTTTCTTTTTTGATTAAGATTCTTTCAAAAAACTCAGCAATTTTAATCATTTCTTTTTCTTTCATTCCTCTTGAAGTAACAGCTGGAGTTCCAAGTCTAATTCCTGAAGGATTAAAAGGAGAAGTATCTGCGGGGAGGGAATTTCTGTTAGCGATGATATTTGCTTTTTCAAGTAAAACTTCAGCACTTTTTCCGTCTAAATTTAAAGGTTTTAAATCGACCATCATTAAATGATTATCTGTTCCACCAGTATAAAGCTCAAAACCTCTTTTGATAAGTTCTTCAGCCAATTTTTGGGAATTTTTCAAAATTTGTTTTTGATAATTATAAAAATCTTTCTTTAAAGCTCTGCCAAAAGCGTAAGCAATGCCACTAATTGTATGCATATGAGGACCTCCTTGAAGTCCAGGAAAAACCGATTTATTAATTTTTTCTTCTAACTCTTTTTTCATAAAAATAACTGCTCCTCTTGGTCCACGCAAAGTTTTATGAGTTGTCATGGTAACAATATCAGCATAAGGAAAAGGAGAAGGATGAAACCCAGCAATAACAAGTCCAGCAATATGAGCAATATCAGCTATATGATAAGCACCAACTTTTTTAGAAATTTCATAAAATTTTTTAAAATCTAAAATCTTTGGATAAGCAGTTGTTCCTGAAATAATAATTTTTGGTTTATGTTTTAAGGCTAATTTTTCTAACTCTTCATAATCGATGCCCTTATCTTTTACTCCATATTGAACTGAATTAAATAATTTTCCTGTATAGCTTACTTTATGTCCATGGGTTAAATGGCCTCCATGAAAAAGATTAAGCCCCATAATTATCTCTCCTGGATTTATAAGACCAAGGTAAACAGCTAAATTTGCTGGAGAACCGGAATAAGGCTGAACATTAACTGACCACTCATTAGGATTCAATTTAAAAGCTTTCAAGGCTCTTTCTTTAGCTAAATTTTCAATTTCATCAATAAATTTATTTCCTGGATAATATCTTTTTCCTGGATAACCTTCAGCATATTTATTCATGAGTGGTGAGCCAACAATAAACAAAGTTTCTAAATCAACAAAATTTTCAGAAGGAATAAGTTCTAAAGTTTCTTCTTGTCTTTTAATTTCTTTTTCAATTATTTTCCATAAAACCTTATCCATTTTTCCACAACCTTTTTAATTTTTAAAAAATTTTATGTTGTTATTTATATATTAATTATAAATTTTAAAAGGTCGATAAAAAAAATGAAAAAATGAAAAAAAATGAAAAGATATATTATTTTTCCTTTTATTTTTTTAACCCTTTTAGGTCTTATTAACTTTTCTTTCGCTGAGCAAACCTCTTCAAAAACCACCATTTACCTTAGTAGAAGCAAAACTGCCCCAAAAGGCTCAATATGTAATTACCCTTTCCCCTTACGTTCTATATACATGTAGTTATGGAATATCAAAAAACCTAGAATTTACCTTAACTGAATTGGAGAAGTCAAAAGAATTAATCTAGAGTTTGAAAATGCCCAAACAGAAAACTATTTTTTCCTCATTTTTAATATTGACCCTAGAAATGTGTAAATAAAATAAAAGCTCATAGAAAAAGGGGTTTCTCTATAAATCTTTCTGTTAATCTTATAGAAGAAAGAAAAACAGGAGAAGGTGAATATTCATTCTACTTTAATGTATTTAGATTACCTAAAAAAGAATCGGAACTTAATAAAAATTATTTTGAAGGATATTTATTGGACAACGAAGGAAATTTTTATTTTATAGTTCCTGAAAAAATAACCTCAACAATGTTTAGCGTAAATATTAAATCAGCACGAAGCAAAACAGCTTTTGTTAATTTTAAAATAATTCCAAATTTTATTCACGGAGCAGAAGAATTTAATTTATATTTAAATTCAAGTGAAGAATCTAAAGATCCAGATTATTATTTTAATGAAATTAAAAAATATCTTTTTTACTAGTTTTTATCCTTTCGTTGAAATTGAAGGAATTAAAGTCCCTAAAAAATAACTTCCTATTATACCCAGGAATAAATTTCTTTGAAAATTTACATTTACTCTTGACTTAGAAAAATTTTTTAGGGCGGGTTTTTATCACGCCCGTTTTTCTTTCTGGAAAAAATTTTTAAGTTATAATAAAAAGATGAAGGTAGAAAATAATAAAATTTTTTTGTGGGTATTTATAGGGATAACTATTTTTTCTTTAATTTTTATGGGTTTTGTAAGTAGTTTTAGAATTGTAAAAAAAGAATATGATTTAAAAATTAGAGAAAACGATCATATTTTAGGTAACCCAGAAAAAGCAAAAGTAATTATTTATGAATATTCTGATTTTGAATGTCCTGCTTGTAAAGCTTTTTATCCAATTGTTAAAAACCTAAAGGAAAAATATGGAGATGAAATTGCTGTTGTTTACAGACATTTTCCTCTAATCGAAATTCATCCTAAAGCTCTTTATGCTTCCCAGGCAGCGGAGTCAGCAGGAAAACAGGGTAAATTTTGGGAAATGCACGATCTCTTGTTTTCAAGACAAGATGAATGGAAAAATTCGCAAAATTTTAAAGAATTATTTATGAAATATGCTCAAGAACTTAATTTAGATCTTAAAAAATTTGAAGAAGACTATGAGAGTCAAGAAGTAAAAAATAAAATTTTGGAAGAAAGAAAAGAAGCTTTAAGTCTGGGTCTTAATAGTACGCCAAGCTTTTTTGTTAACAATCGCCTTGTCAATTTGACCTCTTTTGATTCCTTAGAAAAAGAAATAGAAAAAGAAATAGAAAATAAATGAAGCTCCCCAAAAAAGAAGATCTTATAAAGATTTCAGATTATATTTGGGAAATTCCTAAAAGTTTTCGTGAAGATATGAAAGTACCAGCAAGAGTTTTTGCTGATGAAAAAATGCTTAATGATATTTTAGAAGATAAAAGTTTGTGGCAACTTGTTAATGTTGCTTCTCTTCCAGGGATTTATAAATATGCCTTAGCTATGCCAGACGTGCATGAAGGTTACGGTTTTTGTGTTGGCGGAGTTGCAGCTTTTGATTATGAAAATGGTATAATCTCTCCTGGAGGAATAGGTTTTGATATTAATTGTGGCGTAAGGTTGTCAGTTGCTGACTTAAATTATGAAGAAGTAAAAGAGAAAATTCCTAAGCTTACTGAAGAAATTTTTAAACAAGTACCTTCTGGAGTCGGACGAGGAGGTTTTTGGAAATTAAATAATGATGAGATGAAAAAAGTTTTAGAAAATGGAGCTCAATATTTAGTTAAACTTGGTTATGGAGAAAAAGAAGATTTAGAAGCAACGGAAAGTTTTGGAAAATTAGATGGAGCCGATACTGAGACAGTTTCTAAAACAGCTAAAGATAGAGGCAGAGATCAATTAGGAACAATGGGAGCAGGGAATCATTTTGTTGAAATCCAGAGAGTACAAGAAATTTTTGATGAGGAGATAGCAAAAAAATTAGGTTTAGACAAAGGTAAAATTACAATTTTGATTCATTGCGGAAGTAGAGGTCTTGGTCATCAGGTTTGCAGCGATTATGTTAGAGAATTTTTAAGAGAATTAGATAGAAAAGGAATAGATTTAATTGACAAAGAACTGGCTTACGGTGATTTTCATTCAGAATTAGGCCAGAGATATTTTAAAGCTATGAAAGCTGCAGCTAATTTCGCTTTTGCCAACAGGCAACTTATTTTACACCAAGTAAGAAAAGCATTTAAAAAAGTTTTTGGTAAAGAAATAAGATTAAAGCAAGTTTATGATGTAGCTCATAATATTGCCAAAGTAGAAGAATACGATGGCAAAAAATTAATTGTTCATCGAAAAGGAGCAACCAGGGCTTTTTGGAAAGGACATTCAGAGCTTTCACCAAAATATCGAGAAATAGGGCAGCCTACTTTAATTCCTGGATCAATGGGAACATCAAGTTATATTTTGATTGGTCAAGAGTTATCAAAAGAAATTTCTTTTGGTTCAGCTCCTCATGGAGCAGGAAGATTAATGTCAAGAGCAGAAGTAAAAAGAAAAATAAGAGGAAGTGAATTAAAAAAAGAACTTGAAGCAAGAGGAATTTCTGTTGCTGCTGGAAGTATGTCAGGACTTGCCGAAGAAGCACCTATGGCTTATAAGGATGTTTCTGAAGTTGTTGAGGTTGTCCATCAAATTGGTATTGCTAAAAAATTAGCTAAATTAGTTCCTATAGGAGTAATTAAAGGTTAAATTTTGTGAAGTCTAAAAGGAAGGATAAGACCATAATACATATTTTGTAAAAAATTTTCTTTTCTAAGATTTATAATTCTTTCAAAATAACCCTTTTCATCTATAAATTTTAGTTTTATATCTTTTTTGAAAATTTTATTTAAAAGAAAGAAGACATAGATTAATTCTTTATAAAGTACAAAAAGAGAGGCTAAAGAAATATCAAAAAAAGATATGTGATGATTTTTATAAATTTTATAAGCCCATTCAGGAAAATAAATCCTTTTTCCTTTAAAAATTAATCTATAAAGTGTTTTATTTTTAACTTTTGATTTTTTTAAATAAGGATTAAACTTAAAAGTAAGAATTATTTCATCTTTAAAGAAATCGGCTCTTTCAAATTTCCAAAGAGAGTTTATAAAAATATGTATATCTTTTTCTGTGATAAAAAATTTTTTGAATTTAAAGTTTTTTATAGGAAGTCTATGGGGTCCTATATCTAAATTGTCAGCAATAAAAAGAAGTTTGCTTTCTTGAGGGAGTAAACGATTTAATTTTTCTATTTGTTTTTCAAATTTTTTAAAAGATAATAAATCTAATTTATTATTTTTAAAAAAACTTTCTAAAGGTTTTATCTTAAGGGGGGAAGATTTTATGCTTTCTAATTCATGAAAATAAACTGAAAAAATTATTTTTTCTTCTTCTAAATTTTTAAAATCATGGTTTTTAAATATTTCTTCAAGAATTTTTTGAGAAAAGAAATGATGATTTTTTCTTTCTATTAAATTGCCCACATCATGGTAAAGAATAGAAACAGCTAAAGCTTTTTTATTTATTTCCTTTTTTATTTCTTTATAGAAAAATAAAGCATTTTTAAAAACGCTTCTTATATGATCTTTGCCATGTAAATTGAAACCGTAAGTAAATTCATTATTCAGTTTGCTATCAATATAGTCAAAAATATTTTTATTTAAATTAATCAAAAAATTTATTTCTCTTTCACTAAAATTAAAATTTTTTTTCCTGTCTAAATAAATAAGTGTTTTAATTATTTCTTTCATAAAGCTTCAGGAAATTTTCTATAGAAAATTATTTTTGAAATTTCTGTAAGTAACATAAAAATTATAAGCAAAATTAAAATAAAAACCGAATGTTTAAAAGAGATATCTTGAAAATCAAAAAGTTGAGATAAGAAGGGAATTTTAATAAAAGTTATAGTAAATACTAAAGCCAAGACAACGCTAAAGAAAAGAAAAGGATTAAATTTTTGTTTAATAAAAATCCCTTTATTTCTAATCAGAAAAGAAACTAAAAGACCTGTTAAAGTAGTAATTAAAAATATAAAAGTTCTGACAGTTTGCTCATTCTCATTTCTTATATAAAGATAAGCTAAAATGTTCACCAAGGCCGCCGAAGATCCTAAAAGTAAAAGTAAAGTTAAAAGTTTTTTGTTATTAAAATTAACTGGCTTAGCAATATCTTCATCGTTGACTTTGTCATTGGCAAAAGAGATCAAGGGAATATCAGTTAGGAAGTTTGTTAAAAGAACTTGAAGAGGTTTTAAGGGAAGATAATGAAGATATAAAGCAAGAAAAGAAACTGAGATTAAATTACCAAAATTATCACTCATTGTATGTTTAATATATTTGCCAATATTTTCCAAGGCCCTTCTTCCTTCATAAACAGCATCTACAATATCTTTTAAATCTTTATCAAGCATAATAATATCTGCTTCTTCTTTACATATTTCAGCAGCAGAATCAACAACAATAGAAACATCTGCCACCCTTAATGCTAAAAGATCGTTTATGCCTTCCCCTAAAAAAAGTGTTGGTTTTTTATTTTTTAAAATTTTAATAATCCTAAATTTGTCATCTGGATAAAGTCTAGCAAATATATGATACTTAAAGACAATTTCTTCTAAATCTTTTTCGCTTAAATTTCTAATTTCTTCACCTGTGATTATTTTTTCGTTTTTATCTATAATCCCTAAATCTAAACCTGCTTTTTTTGCCACTTTAGGCGAGTCTCCTGTCAAAATTTTTATTTCTACATTCATCTTTTTAGCTAATTTAACAGCTTCAAAAGATTCTTTTTTTAATGGATCTTCAAAAGAAGCTAATCCTAAGTATTTATAAGCGTTTTTTACTTTAATAGCTAAAGCTAAAGTGCGAAAACCGTTTTCATCCTCTTTGATGAATTCATTTAAATATTTTTCATTATTGTTAAAAAAATTTCTGATAATTTCCTCTGGTGCCCCTTTTATTATCTCGATAATCTCTTTATCACTTTTATTTTTAACTATTAACCTTTCTATTCTTTTCAGTGGATCAAAGGGAATATCTTCAATGAATTCTAAATCGCTATAATCAGGCAAATCTTTTATTTTTTCTAGAATAGCTCTTTCGTAAGGTGTTTCTTCTTTTGAAAAATAAGAATCAGCTAAAAAAAATTTAATAAAAGCCTCTTTGTCTTCAGAAATTATATTTTTAAGTTTAAGCTTGTTAGTGGTAATAGTGCCGGTTTTATCTGTAGTAATAATTTCTATTGTGCCTAAATCTTCAATAACCGAAAGTCTTTTAATTAAAAGTCCCTTTTTAGAGAGTTTTTTTCCTGTAAGACTTAAAGTTAAAACTGTCATCGCAGGTAGAAACTCTGGAACCATAGCTACAACTAAAACGATAACAAAAATTGCAAACTCTTTTATGCTTATAAAACTTCCTTTAGCGATATTACCTATAAAAAGAAAAATACCCAAAAATAAAGCAAAATAAAATATTTTTTTAGCAAAATCATCTAAGATTTTTTTATAAACAGTTTCCTTTTTAATTTCTAAAATCTTTTTAGCTAAAGATCCGGCGAAACTTTCTTTGCCCGTAAAAATTACATAACCTTCTCCTTCTCCCTTAACTATGGAACTTCCTGAAAATAAAATATTAGATAAATTTTCATTATTTTTTTCACTTTTAAAGACAGGCACATTTTCTCCTGTTAAAATTGATTCGTCAACTAAAAGATCTTCAGATTTAGTTAAGATAATATCAGCCGGAACAATATCACCGATTTTTACTTTAACTAAATCTCCAGGAACAAGAAATTTTTGTTCTACTTTTTTCCATTCTTTATCTCTTTTTACGTAAGCATAGTTTTTGAAAATTTTTATTAAATCCTCTAAAAGTTTTGATGATTTATAATCTTGAAATGTAGAAATGAAAACAGAAAGGAAAAAGAAGAAAATAATTAAAAATGATTCGGTTTTTGATTCTTGTAAGAAAAAAGAAAATAAACTAGCAAAAAGTAAAAGTAGATTGAAAAGATTTAGAAAATTTCTTTTTATTATTTCCAAAATATCTATTTTGAATGTAAAAATAATATTCTCTCCGTATTTTTTTAACCTTTTTTCTGCCTCTTTTTCACTAAGACCGTTAGCATTAGTTTCTAGAAATTTTTCTATTTCTTCTAAAGTTTTTTTGTTTATTTCTCTAAATTTTTCTAAAAAATCCATTTTGTTATAATATTATTTTAATTCCATAAATGTGTTTTTAAATCTCGGAATAAATTTTTTCATAAATTTCTTTGATTTCTTCGGAGCTAAGCTGATAAACTCTTTTTTCTTTAAAGTTTTCTGGTAAATTTTTAATTTTATGTTTTAGTTTTTTGTTTGGTGAATTAAAAAGAATTTTTAAGAATTTAACAAATTTTTCAGGATCTTTTACAATAGGTTTTTCATAAAATTCAATTTTGATAATCATTGAATCTACCTTAGGAATAGGAAAAAAATTTTCTTTTTTGATCGCCCCTAAATTCTTAACCGTTCCCCAAGTTTTTATCCAAATGTGCCAAAAACTAGTTTTTTCTTTGCCTATAATTTTTTCTCCAACTTCTTTTTGTAAGGTAAAAACAAGAAGTTTAGGCTTGTTTTTTTCATTAAGTACTTTTCTAAAAATTTTTCCGGTGATTTCGTAAGGGATATTTCCAATAAGCTTATAACTATTCTGATATTTACTTAGATCAGCTTTAAGAAAATCTTGATTCATAATAAGAACATTTTTAAAGTTTTTAAACTTTTCTTTTAAAATTTTTGCTAAGTTTTTATCAATTTCATAAACAATTAATTTTTTTGCTTTTGTTAAAAATTTTGTAAGCTCACCTCTACCGCCTCCAATTTCGACAATAAGGTCATTTTCGTTTATATCTAAAGCGGAAGCAATCTTTTTAAGATATTTTTGATTTTTTAGAAAAACTTGGCTAAACCTTACCCATTTTTTCATTTTTAAAAAATTTTTTTATTTGGTATAATTATTTTACTAAGGACGAAAATAAAACTTAAAATCAAAAATTAGTACTTATTATTCAAGGTACTTCTTTTATTTTATAGCCTTATTTTTTATTTTTAGATTAGCTTTAGCAGAAGACTTTCTTTCAATTGATTTGAAAAGTGATTTAGGAAAGGTTTCTTATTTCGAAAAGACAGAAATTGGTTTTTTAGATTATGAATATGAAATTAATGATGAAGAGCTAGAAAAAATAATTTCTCAAAAAATTAATCAAAAATTTTGGTTTTATAAAGTTAAAAAAGGAGATACTCTTTGGAGTTTGAGTAAAAAATTTAAAGTTTCTCTTGAAGATCTTATGATTTTAAATGGTTTTAAAAAAGAAACAGATTTAATTTATGGTACAAAAATAAAAATTCCTGGAGAAAAATCTAATTTAGCAGAAGCAAATCAGAAAATTTTTATTGAACCAAAAAGTAAATATAAAGCTAAATTCGTTTCTGCTTTAGAAAGTTTAGGAAGCATTATTATCCCTGTTTCTGGATTTAATTTTGGAGAAAAACATGGAAATAATGCTACAGATATTGCTGCTCCTTGTGGTGAACCTGTTTATGCTTCTCAAAGTGGTTATGTAATTATATCCAAAGATGGTTGGAATGGAGGTTATGGAAATTATATAGTGATTTATCATAATGGTTTTTCTACTCTTTATGGACATTTGAGTTTAAGAGTTGCTGAAGAAGGAGAATATGTAGAAAAAGGAGATCTTATAGGTTATGTAGGAAACACGGGAAAAACTAAAGGACCTACAGGTTGTCATCTTCATTTTGAAGTTAGAGGTGCTCCTAATCCTCTTTTAAGATAACTATAAAATTTTTAAAATTAGATTTACTAATTGTGTTATAATTTTAGAAAATGATTAATATTAAAAGTTTTCAAAATTATTTAGAAAAGATAGCTGAAGAGTATAATCTTCCCTTAAATGTTGTTGAAGAAGCTTTTTTAAGTGCTTTGAGTGCTGCTTATAAAAGAGATCAAAATATTAAAGAGGGAATAGTTAAAGCAAGAAAGACAGCTTCTGGAGAAATAAAATTTTATTTAGCTAAAACTGTTGTTTGCGAGGAAGAACTTAAAAATAAAGATTTTGATGAAGCAAAAGAAATTATGCTTGAAGAAGCTAAAAAAATAAACCCTCAAGCTGTTTGTGGTGAAGAAATTTTACTTGAACTTCCGGCTATAGAAGATTTTAGTAGAATTGGAGCTCAAGTAGCCAAGCAAGTAATTATTCAAAAAATAAGGGAGGCAGAAAAAGAAAACTTATATGAAGAATTTAAAGCAAAGGAAGGTAGGGTTGTTTCAGGCACTATTGAAAAAAAAGATGTTAATGGTAACATTCTCGTTAATTTAGGAAGAATTTTAGGAGTTATGTTTAAAAATGAAACTATACCTGGAGAAAATTATAAACCAGGACAAAGGATGAGATTTTATGTTTATGCTGTTGAAAATACCTCTCAAGGAGTAAAAGTTTTTCTTTCTAGAGCTCATCCTCTTTTTATACCCGCTATTTTTTTAGTGGAGGTTCCAGAAATAGCTGAAGGTTTAGTGGAAATAAAGGGAGTGGCTAGAGAACCAGGAATAAGAAGCAAAATAGCTGTTTGGTCAAAATCACCCAATATTGATCCTATCGGTGCTTGCATTGGTGCTAAGGGAGCAAGAATTATTTCTATCATGAACGAATTAAATAATGAAAAAATTGACGTTGTTTTATGGGATGAAGATCCAACAAAATATGTAGCCAATGCTTTAGTCCCAGCTAAAGTTTTAGAGGTTAAACAAATGCCTAAAAGAACGATGCTTGTTTTAGTTGACGAAGCTAATTTACCCTTAGCTATAGGAATTAAAGGTCAAAATATAAAATTAGCAGCTCGTTTGACTGGTTGGAAAATAGATGTTCGTTTAGCTTCAGAACCAGAAAAATTAGTTGAAGGAGGCATAGCTGAACCAGTAGGGTCGGAAAGTTAATTTCATTTTAGATTAAAAATGGATCCTAAAAAAATAAATAACAATTTGGAATCTTTCGAAGAATTTTATGTAATCGTTGAAATACCACAAGGTACAAGTGTTAAGTATGAGCTTGATAAAGAAACAGGTTTTTTAAAGGTTGATAGGTTTTTACATACAGCTATGGTTTATCCTTTTAACTATGGTTTTATGCCTCATACTTTAGCTGATGATGGTGATCCTGTTGATGTTTTAGTAATTTGTGACCTTCCTGTTTTACCAGGATCTCTTATAAAAGTAAAACCAATTGGAGTTTTAATTATGGAAGATGAAGCAGGTTTAGACGAAAAAATTTTAGCTGTTCCCGTTGAAAAAATTGATCCCATTGAAGGTACCTATAAAAATATTAACGAAATTCCCGAGGCTATAAAAAATAAAATTAAGCACTTTTTTGAAAATTATAAAAGTTTAGAGCCAGGAAAATGGGTTAAAGTTAAAGATTGGCTTGATAGAAATGAAGCTATAAAAAGAATTGAAAAAGCATATAAAAATTTTAAAGATTAATGCCTTTTTATGTTATTAAAAGCGATAAAACTAAAGAAGAATATAAAGAAGATAAGGTAATCTTTGCTCTAAAAAGAGCTAATGTTCCAGAAGAAGATATAGAAAAGATATTAAAAAAAATAAAAGAAAATTTACCAAAAGTAGTGACAACTAAGGAGCTTTATAAATTTATTTTTGAAGAATTAAAAAAAGAAAAAAGAAGCACAGCTTATAGATTTAATCTTAAAAATTCACTTTATCTTTTAGGACCTAGTGGCTATCCCTTCGAAAAATATGTGGCTCATCTTTTTAAAGAATTTGGATATTTTGCTAAACATAACCTAATTTTTAAGGGTTTTTGTTTAACTTATGAGATAGATCTTTTACTTGAAAAAGATGACGAAAAATTTTTAGGAGAATGTAAGTTTCACCAAGAAAAAGGTAAGAAGAATGATATTAAAACAGTACTTTACGCTTATGCCAGACATTTAGATATTTTGAAAATAAATAAAAATTATAAACTTCTTTTGGTTACCAACACTAAGTTTACTTCAGAGGCTATAGAGTTTGCTAAATGTTATTCTATTAATCTTCTTTCTTGGAATTTTCCTTCAGAAAAAAATTTGCCAAACCTTATAGAAGAAAAACGCTTTTACCCTTTAACTATTTTTGATTTTCTTTCTAAAAAGACACTTATCAGTCTTTTTAATTATGATATTGTTTCCATTAAAGATTTTTTAAATAAAGATGATAACTATCTTAAAAAAATAAGCGGTTTAAATGAGAGGGAAATTAAGAATTTAAAAAGGATTATAGAGGAAATTTTAATGGTATAATAAAAATGTATGGTGGGCGTAGCTCAATTGGTTAGAGCGGAGGCCTGTGGAGCCTCAGGTTGCCGGTTCGAGCCCGGTCGCCCACCCCTTGACTTAAAATAATTGTAATGCTATAATATAAATAAGTCTTAAATTAAACAATTTAAAATAAAAAATGAAAAAATATTTTATTTTTATAATCCCCCTCTTTTTATTTTTTAATTTATATCAACTTGTTTTTGCAGGATATACACCGCCTTTTGGTGGAGAATATACTAATTTATGTGGATCTGGTACTAATGCAACTTTTTATTCCTGTTCTGCTGATTGTAATATAAACGAAGGTAAATGTCGTGCTAGAAGCGGTGAGTGGATTTTTGTTTATACTTGTTCTGGAAGACAAATAGAATGTAGAAGTAATGAAGTTAAATTAGGTCCTGGAAACACTGCTTACGTTACAAATTATGCTTCTGTAGGTTCTGATAAAACTGTTCAAATAGATATTTTTAACAAAGATTGTCGAGCTGGAGGAGGTTGGTCTTGTGATAGTTCTAATTTAAAAGGTTATATAGTATGGTGGTCAGGAACTTCGGGTGGCGGCGGAGGTCAAATTCAATGTAATGAAAACGAGGTTCAGCTTTCTGTTATTCCTAATCCTTCAAATGTTGGTGATTGGATAACTTTTAAGGTTACCGCAGGAGATGCTTCAACTTGGTGGAGAAATGAATTTTCGGGTGGAGTCACAAATTGCACAGAAACTGTTTATGGTTGGGAAACAAAATGTAAGTCTTATACCTCAGGTACTTTTACGTGGACAAGATATTGGAAAAGATGTATTGGGGATATTAATAATTGTTCTCAAGAGTGCAGAAAATCTGTTAGTTTTACTATTAATAGATTGCTTCCTCCTGTAGTTATTACTTTACCACCGGTCATTACTATTTAATCTTACTAGTTTAACCATGAAGAGAGTACATATATTTCTAATAACCCCTCTTTTTTTAACAGGTCTTTTATTAACGCTTCATCTTTCTCAAAATAATCAAACATTAGCACAAATTTCTTGTCCTTCTCAAACAACCTATGGTGATACGTGGGCAACTTTAGTTGGTGAAATTCAAGACAACGGTGGTGATTCTAATATAACTGCTTGGTTTGAGTGGGGAACATCAAGTTTTTCACTTTCTAATACTACTCCTCAACAGTCGCTTTACGTTCCTAACACGCCATATAGATTTTGTGATCAGATTACAGGTTTAACGCCTTGTAGAACTTACTATTATAGAGCTGCGGCAAGAAACTCTGCCGGAACATCTAGAGGAACTGTTTATTCTTTCAGAACTCATTGTGCTCCCCTTCAAGTTTCATGCCATGCTTCACCTAATCCAGCTAATGTAGGTCAAACGGTTGTTTTTACTGCTAATGTTAGCGGAGGAACAGGAACATATTCTTATGTTTGGTCTGGTGCTTGCAGCGGTTCTTCTTCAACATGTTTTAGATCTTTTTCTTCTCCAGGAACTTATACAGCTACAGTGACTGTAACTTCAGGAAATCAATTTCAATCTGCTTCTTGCTCAGTGACCGTTAACCAACTAATACATCCACCAGTAGTTATTACTTTACCGCCAGTCACCACTTTATAAAAATTAATTGAGAATGAAAAAAATTTTAACATTTTTTACTTTAACCATATTTGTTTTTTCAAGATTTGTTTTTGCTGAAACATGTCCGCCCAAAACAACAGCTGGTAGAAATTATATTGATTTTGTAGGTAAGTTAGAAGGTCTTGGAGGAGATGAAAAAGTTATTGTTTGGTTTGAATATGGACTAAAAAAAGAAAATTTAAATAAAAAGACAAGAGAATTAGAAGTTAGAGAGCCTAAAATCTTTTGTTTAAGAGAAAAAAATCTTAAACCTTGTAGGGTTTATTATTACCGTGCTGCCGCAAAAAATTCTGCTGGTACAAATTACGGTGAAATCAAAAGCATAAAAACCTTATGTGGAAAATCTTTAGAAAATAAAACTAATCAAAATAAAATAGAAAAAATAATTAAATGGATAATTTTTTAACTATTGACATTTTTAAATTTTTATTTTATAATTAAAATATAATTAAATTAAATTGCGTAATTCAAAAATGGTTTTCAAAAAAAAATTAATAGTAACAATTCTATTTTTAGTTTTGTTTTTCTTTGGATATGAAGTTTTTGCTCAATCTTGTCCAGCTAATACCCAATATGGTGATACATGGGCAACTTTAGTTGGTGAAATTCAAAACAACGGTGGTGATCCTAATATAACTTCTTGGTTTGAGTGGGGAACTTCTTCAAGTTTAGGAAACCAAACATCACCACAAAATCTTTACGTTGCTTCAGTTCCTTACAGATTTTGTGCTCAAATTTCAGGTCTTCAACCATGTCAAACATATTATTACCGAGCTGTTTCAAGAAATTCTGCTGGAACAAATTATGGACAAACTTATTCTTTTAGAACTCAATGTGGAGCTCAACTTTACGTTTCTTGTTATGCTTCACCTAACCCAGCTAACTTAAATCAAACAGTAACTTTTTACGCTAATGTTAGCGGAGGAACAGGAACATATTCCTATTCTTGGTCTGGTGCTTGCAGCGGTTTTTCTTCAACATGTTCTATATCTTTTTCTTCTCCAGGAACTTATACTGTTAACTTAACAGTAACATCTGGAAATCAGACACAATCTGCTTCTTGTTCGGTTAATGTTTCTTCTGGACAATCATTTCCTATTACTACAAATCAACCCCCAGTTCCTGTAATTGCTTTTGCACCTGATACGATTCTTCCAGGAACAATTGTTACTTTTGATGCTTCTAATTCTTATGATCCTGATGGCTATATTGTGTTTTATGAATGGAGAGTTAATAATGTAATCGCTTCTACAAATAAAACCTTTTCTCGAGCTTTAGCTTCAGGAACGTATAGAATAAAACTTACTGTTACCGACAATCAAGGAGCTTCAGCATCTAAAGAAATTCTTATAAATGTTGGTAGAAACGTTTTTGTAACAAGAACAAGAGTTGTTACTCAAAATGTACCCGTATTAACTTCTCAAGTTAGATTAGTTGACATTCTTTTAGACTCTTCTTATCTTGTTTATGCTTGCGAAAAAAATGAAATTCAAGTTACTTTAGTTAATAATACTTCTGTCAATAGAAAGGTTACTTTGATTGCTTATGGTGATACTGAAAACTGGTTTAAACCTAATCCTAAGGTGCTAATATTAAAACCTCGTTCTACAACTTTAGTTAAATGGGAAGTAAATCCTAACTGTGATGTAAGAGAAGGAATTTACACTTTTAAGATAAATCTTACTACTCCAGGAGGTAATTATGATAATGAGGGAATTTTAGAAGTGAAAACAAGAAATAATTTCTTTTCACCTCTTTTAGGTTTTATAGGAGGTTTATTACAGAATTTTTGGCTTTTACTCCTTCTTCTTTTAATTCTTCTTATAAATATTTATATGTGGTATAGATTTTTAAAGAGAAAGGAAGAAACTAAATAAAAAATTCATTCTTCAAGCATTTTCCAAAGTTTCTTAGGTTTTATAAGAGGAAATCTTAGAGATTCTAATTCACTTATTTCTTTGGGTTCATTTTCAGCTCCTTTGCTTTTTATCAAAATCAAGGGAAGAGGACCCCAAAGATGTTTTCCTGTTTTTGTGTCAGTTATATGGTCACCTGTAATAACATAGACGGGGTCCTCTTTCTTTTTTATTTCTAAAAATAATTTTTTAAACCAATTATCAAAAAATTCAAAAAATTCTTTTTTCTTTTGAAAATTTTTATCATGACTAGCCTCATCAGCTTCTTTTAAGTGTATATAAAGAAGATCGTAATTTTTTAAATTTTCTAAAATTTTTTCAAAATAAAAAATATATCTTTTTTTAATATCCTCTATTTCAGGTAAAGTTAAAGCATTAAAACCTGCCAATTTACATCCTCCTTTTAGAGCACCGTTTTCAGCTATCACCAAGCCATTTTTTATTTTATTTATTTTAAAGAAATTTTTAAGTTTTGGAAATTTATTTCCCGCTTCTCTTGTTAAAAGAAAATTTGCTGGAAGAAAACCCCTTTTTATTCTTTTCTTATTAACATCGCTTTTCTTTAAAATTTCATGCGTTAAAAGTAAAAATTTCCATAAAATTTCTGCTGTGTAGATAGATTTTTTATCTTTAGAAAGAGGTATTATTTTTTTTACTTTTTTATTTTTTTCGTAAGGATCAGAATCTGAAATTTTTTCTGAAAGATTTTCTTTGAAAACTAAAACTCCTCGATGACCATAAGTGTGATAGAATTTAAATGGTACTTCAAATTTTAGATTATTGATTTCTTTGCTTAATTTATCTAAACCGTAAAAGTTTCTTCCTGCTCTTCTGTCCAAAACAATTAAATTTTCATTAACAGAAGCAAAATCGACTCTTAAAGCTAACTCTCCTTCTTTATAATCTACATCGCTTCCTAAAGCTTCGAAAGGGCCTCTTTTAAATTCTTTTGGTTTTACTTTATATCCCAAAATACCTAAATTGG
The DNA here is from genome assembly GCA_036741875.1 of Patescibacteria group bacterium. Taxonomy (GTDB): domain Bacteria; phylum Patescibacteriota; class Minisyncoccia; order UBA6257; family HR35; genus HRBIN35. The sequence continues at coordinate 53,783 of DAINRM010000002.1, forward strand.
CTAATCCTGTAACACTTCTTTGGCCTAATTTAGGCCAATAATTTTTTTCTAATGGTAAAAATCTAAAAAGAGATAAAATTTTTTCTTTTAATAATTTTTCTAAAAATTCTTTTTTGGCTAATCTAAGAGGAGTAAATTTTTGTGGCTTATCAGAAAATCCATCAATTATAAAAAATAAAATCCTTGCCATTTTATTTTATTTTATGGTATAATTTTAAATATTCTCTTCCTTGCCATTTTTATTTTATGTTTAAAAAATGAAGGTTAAACCATCAATCAAAAAAAGGTGTCGTAAATGTAAAATTGTTAAAAGAGGGGTTTACCGTTATGTTATTTGTGAAAACCCCAAACACAAACAAAGACAAGGATAAATGACCAGAATAGTAGGAGTAGATCTTCCAGATAATAAAAGAATTATTTTTGCTCTTCCTCGAATTTACGGAATAGGTTTTTCTTTGGCTAAAAAAATTTGTTTAGAGACCAAAATTGATCCTATGAAAAGAGTTGGTGAACTTACACCTGAAGAAATTAATAGAATTGAAAAGTATATAGAAAAAAATTTTAAAGTTGAAGGAGATTTAAGAAGAGAAGTTCAGGCCAACATTAAAAGACTTATTGATATTAACTGTTATAGAGGTATTCGACATGTTAAGAAACTTCCTGTAAGAGGTCAAAGGACAAGATCAAATGCCAGAACAAGAAAAGGTCCTCGTAAGACAGTAGCTACCGGTGCTCGAAGAAAAGCCGGTGCTGGTAAGAGATAAAATGGGTAAAACCAGAACAAAACAGATTACTGGAGAAGAAGAAATTAAAAAAGAAGAAACCTCTGGAGTTTTTAAAGCCAAGAAAAAGAAAAAACTTTATCTTAAAAGTGCGAGAATTTATATTAATTCCCATTTTAATAATACCATTATTACCTTAACTGATGATAATGGAAATGTAATTACTTGGTCTTCTGCTGGTTATGCTGGTCTTAAAAATACTAAGAAAGGAACACCCTTTGGTGGACAAAAAGCTATGGAAGTTCTTTTAGATAAAATAAAAGATTTTAATATTGATGAAATTAAAGTTTTTGTTAAAGGTGTAGGTCCCGGAAGAGAATCCGCTTTAAGAGTTCTTTTTAGCAAAGATTTAAATATTACTTATATTGCTGATATTACACCTGTTCCTTTTGGAGGGCCGACAAAACCAAAACCAAGAAGAGTTTAAAGAAATGAGATTAGGACCAAAGTGTAAATATTGTAGAAGATTTGGAGTTAAATTGGGTTTGAATGAAAGATGCTTATCTCATAAATGTGCTTTGGTAAGAAAAAGAACAAGACCAGGAATGCACGGAAGAAAACCAAAAGCTCTTTCTCTTTACGGAAGACAACTTATGGAAAAACAAAGGCTTAAATTTTTCTACTTAGCTAACGAAAATCAAATGAAAAGATATGTAGAAATGGCTAAAAAACAAAAAAAATCAGCCCCTGAAGCGCTTTTAGAAATTTTAGAAAGAAGATTAGATAATGTTATCTGGAGATTGGGTTATACATCTCATAAACTTCAAGCTCGTCAGCTTGTTTCTCACGGACATTTTTTGGTTAATGGCAAAAGACTTAAAGTACCGTCTTATCTAGTTAATCCTGGAGATATTATTGAGATTAGACCACAAAGCAGAGACATCGAACCATTTAAAGATTTAGGAGAAAGACTCAAAAACTATACTCCCCCCTCTTGGCTAGAAATTGACAAAAATACTTTTAAAGCTAAAGTTTTACGCTTACCTCAATATGAAGAAATTCAACATAATTTTAATTTAAATATGGTCATTGACTTTTATAGTCGTCAGTAATTTATAAAATTAAAAAATGTCAATTGTTAACGATTTAGTTTTTCCAGAAAAACCCAAACCAATTTTGTATGAAGAAAAAAAGGCTACTTTTGAAATTAAACCGCTTTTTCCTGGCTTTGGGGTAACCTTAGGAAATGCTCTCAGAAGAGTATTGCTTTCCTCTCTCTTAGGTTCAGCAATTACGAAGGTAAGAATTGAAGGAGTAGAACATGAATTTTCTACTCTGCCGGGTGTTTATGAAGATATTTTAGATATTTTACTTAACTTGAAGAAAATAAGAATAAAAATGGATTTAGATTACCCTGTTGAACTTAAACTTGAAGTTAAAGGTAAAAGAGAAGTTAAAGCCAAAGATATCGAAAAAGTAGCTGGTGTAGAAATAGTCAATCCTGAAGTCCATATTGCTACTTTGACAAGAGAGGATGCAGAACTTAGAATGTATCTTACAGTTGAAAAAGGAAGAGGTTATGTTTTATCTGAAAATCTTTCTAAAGAAAAACCAAAAGTAGGGGAACTTTATTTGGATGCTAATTTTTCCCCAGTTGTTAACGTTAGCTATGAAGTTGAAAATGTAAGATATTTAGAAAGAACAGATTTTGATCTTTTAAGGATTACTGTAGAAACAGATGGTACAAAATCTCCCACAGAAGCTATTAATGAAGCTATTGAAATTCTTATTAATTATTTTGAAACTTTAAAAATAAAAGAATGAGAAAATTAAAAAAAGGTAAAAAATTTGGATTAAAGAGAGATAAAAGAAAAGCACTTTTTAAAATTATGGCACATCATCTTATTATGAATCAAAAAATTAAAACAACCACACAAAGAGCTAAAGTTTTAAAAAGTTTTATTGAAAGACTTGTTTCTAAAGCTAAAAAAGGAGATTTAAGCTCTTTAAGATACCTTCTTTCTAAACTTCCTAAAAAATCAGCCTATAAACTTTTTTATGACATCGCTCCTAAATATAAAGAAAGAGAAGGCGGTTATGTGAGGGTCGTTAAACTTCCTTTTACCAGAATAAAAGATAACGCCGAAATGTCTATTATAGAATTTGTTTAAAAATGTTAGTTATAAGATTTCAAAAAGTAGGTAAAAAAAATCAAAAAATTTTAAGATTGGTTCTTCAAGATAAAAGATGGAAACTTAATGGAAAAGTAATTCAAGTTTTAGGTTGGTGGAATCCCTATCTTAAAAAAGGAGAATTTAAAAAAGATTTAATTGAATTTTATATAAAAAACGGAGCTCAGCTTAGCGAAACGGCAAAAAGTATTCTCAAGAAAGCTTATGTTTTAGAAAAATAAATGAAATTCGAAATTTTCAGACTAAAAAATGGTTTAAGATGCCTTCTTTTTCCTAAAGAAGATTTTGAAAGTATTACTTTTAATTTTTACGTAAAGTTAGGAACAGATTATGAGAATAAAAAAGAATTAGGTATCTCTCATTTTCTTGAACATATGATTTTTCGCGGTTCTAAAAACTTTCCTTCGGTCGAAAGTGTAAGAGAAGAATTAGAAAAAATTGCAGCTATTTATAATGGAGAAACATCTCGAACAAAAACTCACTATTATATTAAAACTCTTTCTAATTTTAAAGAAAGATCAATCTTTCTTCTTTCAGATTTAATTAAAAACCCTCTCTTTAAAGATGAAGATATAGAAAAAGAAAAAAGCATTATTTTAGAAGAAATAAAGATGTCAAACGACGATAGAATAAAGAGAAATTTTCTTAGTCTTATGAGAATCCTTTTCAAAAACAAAATTTGGGGAGAAGATATAGCTGGTAAAGAAGAAACTATCAAAAATATAAATAGAAAAAAGCTTTTTAAATATCATCAAAAATTTTATAATGCAAAAAATTCTCTTTTTATTGCTGTTGGTAAAATAGAAAACTTAAATAGAATAAAAAAATTAATTGAAGAAAACTTTAAAGATCTACCTCAAGGTAAAGAAATTTTTCATCCTTTTATAAGTGTTAATCCTCCTCAAAAGATACATTTTGAAATAGATAAAGAAATAAATCAAGTTTATTTTTCAATGGGAACATTTATACCCGTTTACGGTTTTAAAGATATAGTTAAAAATAAATTTTTTATAGATTTTATTACAGCAAATAGAATTTTAGGAGCCGGGAGTAAAAACAGGCTCTTCTCTAAAATAAGAGATGAACTCGGTTTAGTTTATTATATTGAATCTTCGCTTCTCTTTAATTACAATCGACTTATTTTTTTTATTGCTGCAGGAATTAAAAAAGAAAAATTCTTAGAATGTATTCAAGCTATTTTTGAAGAAATCGAAAAAATTAAAAAAAATGGTTTTAGTAAAGAAGAAATTGAAATAGCTTATAATTCTGAAATTAGCGAGATGCTAATGTATTTTGAAAATCCAATGAGACTAAGTAGTTTTTATGCTGATTTTTATCTCTACTTTCTTAAAGATTTTAAAAAAATTGATCTCAAGAATTTTTTAATCAAATTAATTCCGCCCAAGCCAAATTTTGAAGAAATAAATAAAAAAATTAAGTTTTTATTAAATAAAAATTTTTGTTTTTCTTTAACTTTAGAAAACGAAAAAAATAAAAAAGATTTTCATAAACTTTTAAAAAATTTTAATTATTTTAAGTGATAAAATAATATTTAATGGAAGTTCTTAAAAAAATAAGTTTTTGGCTTTTTCCTATTTTAATTATTGTTTTTTGGATTACCAAAGAAACAATTTTTGCTCTTTTTTTGGGAATAGTTTTAGGTTTTACTTTGCAAAACTTAGCTCGTTTTTTAAGTATTAAAACTAACCTTCCTTATTATCTTTTTGTCTTTTTACTTTACCTTTTTATTTTTCTTTTCATAAGTTTTCTTTTTTATTCACTTTTCAAAGTAGTGACCAGCGAATTTCCTTCTTTTGTTTCTCATCTTAATGAAATTTTAAAAAGATACAATCTTAAAATTGAAAAAGAAGAAACCTTTAAAAAATTAGACATCTTCAATATTTTTCAATCTTATTTTCCTAACATTTTTTATTTTCTTTATTCTTTTTTTGGTAATTTTATTTCAATTATTTTAATTTTTGTAATTTCTCTTTATGTAGCCCTTAGTCCTAACTTAGAAAGAGAAATTTTTTCTTATATTAGAAACGAAGAAAAAAGAGAAGAAATTTTTAATCTTTGGTTTAGAATAAAAAGAAAACTTGCTTTTTGGATTTTAGGACAAATTATACTTATGTTTTCTATAGGACTTTCCGTTTATTTTGTTTATGCAATTGTTTTCAATTTACCTTATAAGTTTTTAGTTAGCTTAACAGCCGGGGTTTTAGAAGCTGTACCAATCTTAGGACCAATAGTTTCTACGTTAATAGCTGTTTTTATAGCCGTCATTGAAAAACCGGAATCTATTTTTCTTTTAATTTTATCTTTTTTTATAATTCAACAATTAGAAAATCACATCTTAGTACCCTTAGTAATGAAGGGAACAGTTAAATTAAATCCTATATTAGTTATTATTAGCATTTTAATTTTTGGCAAACTTTTTGGTTTTTGGGGCGTTATTTCTGTTTTACCTATATTAGTTATAATTAGTGAAATTTTTAATTATTACTTCAAAGAAAAAATGAAATAAAATAAAATTAAATTTGTATGCGGGGTGGTGTAAAGGTAGCACGCAGGGCTCTGGACCCTGAGGTTCTGGTTCGAATCCAGACCCCGCAGCTTAAGTTTAGTTTTATTTTTTGTTATATAATATTAAATGATGATTAATGAAATTATAAAACATAAAGAAAAAAAGACTTGTTATTTTTGTTCCCAGGCTGCTAAAGAAATTGATTATAAAGATGTTGAAATTTTAAAAAGATTCCTTTCTGCTTCTTACAAAATTAAAAAAAGAAAACATACAGGTTTATGTTCTTTTCACCAAAGAAAATTTGCTAAAGCAGTTAAAAGAGCTAGACAAATGGCACTTCTTCCGTTTTTACCCTAAGAGTTTTTTAAAAAACTTTTTCTATGGTAATCGGAAAGACCATTCCTTTTAATTGCTTCAAGATGTTCTTTGGTTCCATAACCTTTATTTATTTCCCATTTATAAAAATTGATTTTTTTCGCTAATTTTTTCATAAATCTATCTCTATACACTTTGGCTACAATTGAAGCACCCCCTAAAGAATTTAATTTTTTATCACCTTTTACTACAAAAATTGCCTCCTTTATATTTTTATTTTCCTTACCGTCTAAAACCAAAATTTCGGGGACAAAAAATTTTCTTATTTTTTCGATACCTAAAATATAAGCTCTTCCTATACCTAATTTGTCTATTTTTTTGTTGGAAATAAAAACCTTTTTATAAGGAATCCCCATTTTCTTAATTATTTTTAAAAAAAACTCTCTTTTTTTCTCAGAAATTTCTTTAGAGTCAAGAAAAAATATTTTATTTTTTTCTAAAATTTTTAAAATGGTTTTGTCAATAAAAAGAGCTCCCAACGAAAGTGGTCCCGCTAAAGCACCTCTTCCAGCCTCATCGATACTTACAAGATTTTTATATTCTTTCAAAATATTTTTTTCAAAATGCCAACCTTTTTTATTTTTAATTCCTTTTGATAAAATTTTTATGAAATGAAATTCGTCCATCTTCATGTACATTCTCATTATAGCTTACTTGACGGTTTAGGCAAAATTGACGATTTGCTTCAAAGATCTAAAGAACTTGGATATTCCGCTTTAGCTCTGACTGATCATGGAAATCTTTACGGTGCTATTGAATTTTATAAAAAAGCTAAAAGTTTAGGTATTAAACCAATTATAGGAGCTGAACTTTACGTAGCTAAAAGAACGAGATTTGATAAAACAGCAAAAATTGACTCTAAAAGTTATCATCTTACAGTTTTAGCAGAAAATGAAAAAGGATATAAAAACTTAATTAAACTAGTAAGTAAAGCTTATCTTGAAGGTTTTTATTATAAACCAAGAGTTGATAAAGATCTTTTAAGAGAATATAACGAAGGTTTAATTGTTCTCTCTGGATGTCCCAATGGCGAAATTCCTCGTCTTATTTTAGAAGGAAATTATGATTTAGCTAAAAAGAAGGTTTTTGAGTATGTAGAAATTTTTGGTAAAGATAATTTTTTTATTGAAATTAACTATCACCCTAATTTAGAAGATGCGAAAAAAATTAAAAAGGCTTTAATAGATCTTGCCAAAGAAACAAATCTTAAAATGGTAGCCACCTATGATGTTCATTACGTCTATCCTGAAGATAGAGAGGTTCATGATATATTTTTAGCTATTCAACAAGGAAAAGATATTGAAGAAGAAGATAGGCTTTCTATGAAAGAAGATGATTTTTCTTTGGCTGACGAAAAAAGAATTTATGAACTTTATGGAGATGTAGAATCTGCAATTTTAAATACCTTGGAAATAGCAGAAAGAATAAATTTAGAAATAGAATTAGGAAAACATAGATACCCTGTTTTTCCTTTACCGGCAGGCATGACAGAAGATGAATATTTAAAAAAATTAGCTTATGATGGTCTTAAAAAAAGAGGTTTGGAAAATAATCCAAAAGCTATAGAAAGAATGAATTATGAGTTAGAGGTAATTAAAAAAACAGGTTTTTCTGGATATTTTTTGATAGTTCAAGATGTTGTTAATTTTGCTAAAAAAGAAGGAATTTTAGTTGGTCCAGGAAGAGGTTCAGCAGCTGGAAGTTTAGTCTCTTATCTTTTAGGTATTACCGAAATCAATCCTCTAAAGTATGACTTACTTTTTGAAAGATTTTTAAATCCTGAAAGAATAGAAGCTCCAGATATTGATGTTGATGTGAGTGACATCAAAAGGGATTTAATTTTTGAATATTTGAAAAAAAGATATGGTGAAAATAGTTTTGCCCAGATAATTACTTTTGGAAAAATGGCTTCAAGAGCAGCCATCAGAGATATTGGAAGAGCTTTAGGTTTTTCATTTTCCTTTATTGATAAATTAGCACGTCTTATTCCTCAAAATATGAATTTAAGCGAGGCAGAAAATTTAAGTGATGTTCAAAAAATTCTTAAAGAGGAACCTAAATATAGAACAATTTTAGAGTATGCTAAAAGAGTGGAAAAAGTAGTTAGACATGTTTCTGTCCATGCTTCTGGTGTTGTTATTACGCCAGGAGATATTTTAGAAATTTTACCTCTTCAATTTGCTCCTCAAGAAACCTCAAGAATAATTACCCAATACGATATGAATGCTGTTTCCGATTTAGGAATTTTAAAAATGGACTTTCTTGGTTTAAGAACGCTTTCTATTATTGAAGATACACTCAAAATAATAAAAGAAAGACACGGCCGAGAAATAGATTTTAAAAAATTAAATGAAGACAATTTTGAAGATGAGGTTAAAGAAATTTATAGTCAAGGAAAGACAGTTGGCGTTTTTCAAGTAGAAGGTAAAGGAATGACAGAAGCTTTAAAACAAATAAAACCAAAAAATTTAGAAGAACTTTCTGCAGTTTTAGCTCTCTATAGACCAGGACCAGTAAAACTTATCCCTGATTACGTGAAAAGAAAATATGGAAAAGAAGAAGTCGAATATCTTCATCCTTTATTAGAACCGATTCTTTCTGTAACTTATGGTATTTTAGTTTATCAAGAACAACTTATGAGAATTGCTACAGATTTAGCTGGTTTTACTTTAGGCGAAGCTGATGTTTTAAGAAAAGCTGTTGGTAAAAAGAAAGTTGATTTACTTCAATCACTTAAGACAAAGCTTATCGAAGGAATGATAAAAAACGGAATTTCAGAAAATTTGGCTCAAAAAATTTGGGATTGGATAGAACCTTTCGGACAATATGGTTTTAATAAAAGTCATTCAATTTCTTATGCTTATCTTTCTTATCTTACCGCTTATCTTAAGGCTTACTATCCCTTAGAATTTATCAATGCTTGTCTTATTCATGAAGGTCATGACGTAGAAAGAATATATGTTTATTTAGAAGAAGTTAAAAAATACGGTTTTAAGATTTTAGCTCCTGATATTAACGAAAGCGATTTTTATTTCAAAATTGTAAACGACAACACAATTCGCTTTGGTCTTGGAAGTATTAAAAATGTAGGAAAACCCTTGGTCGAAGCTATCTTAGAAGAAAGAAGAGCAAATGGTCCATTTAAATCTCTTTCTGATTTTTTTTCAAGAATAAAACACAAAGATTTAAATAAAAAATCTATTGAAAGCTTAATTAAAGCAGGTGTTTTTGATAGATTTGGAAAAAGAGAAGTTTTTATAAGCAATTTAGACAAAATTTTGGATTATGCAAGTAAACTTAAAAATTTTACTCTGAACAAAAGTTTATTTGGCAATAAAAATTACGATTTAATTTTTCCTACCTCTATTTCTCTTTCAAAAATGGAGATTTATAAATATGAAAAGGAACTTTTAGGCATTTATCTTTCAGGACATCCTTTTGAAGATTTTGAAAAAGTTTTAAGAGGAAAAGTAAAGAAAATAAGTGACATTTTAAATTACGGAGAAAATATTAAAATAAGCTTAGCTGGTGTTCTAAATGCTGTTGAAAGAAAGATAAATAAGGATAAAAAACCCTTTGCTTATCTTGAACTTGAAGATCTTTCAGGTAGGGTAGAAGTTTTTCTTCCACCAGAAGTTTATGAAAATTATTTTGAAATTTTAAAAGAGGGCAATGTTTATTTTGTTGTTGGGGAAACAAGAAAAAAAGAAAAAATTTATATTATAGCTGATCTTATTCAAAACATAACTGATCTTAAAAAAATTAAAAACCTCAAACCAACTTTCATATGAAAATAAGACTTTTTATTGGTCTTCCGCTTACTTACGGTTTTAAAAAAAAGATTGCTTTTTTGGAAAATGATTTAGAAAAAGAGATAGGCTTTAAAATTAACTGGATCAAATTGAAAAATTTACATTTGACTTTAATTTTTTTAGGTTATGTGAGCTTTGAGGATTTTTTAAAAATAGAAGAAATTTTTAAAACCTTTCCCTGGGGTAAAAGAAATCTCATGAAAGAATTTAGTTTAAAAATAAAAAAATTAGATTTTGGACCTCCAGGAAAAAACTCAATGATCTGGCTTTATTTTGAAAAAGAAAAAAGACTTGAAGATCTTAAAAAAGAATTCGAAGAAAAACTCGAAGAGTTTAAGGTTGCTTATAAGAGAGAAGAAAGAGATTTTTTACCCCATATCAACCTTTGCCGTTTAAAGGGAAGAAGAATAAATAAAAAAATAAAAAAAGATCTCAACTGGAGCGTTGTTTTTAATGAAATTGTTCTTTATGAATCTATTTTAAAAAAAGAAGGTGCTGAATATGAAGAAAAAATTAAAATAAAACTTATTTCTGAAGCGCTGTGATATAATTTAATTAAAAGCCCGGGTGGCGGAAATGGTAGACGCGGCAGACTCAAAATCTGCTGGCCGTTAAGGCCTTGTGGGTTCGAGTCCCACCCCGGGCACTATTTTTTAAAACCAGTTTTTGTTATAATTAACTAAGCGTTTTTTAATTTTTTTCCAAAAAATGCCAACCATTAATCAGCTTTTAAGAAAAGGAAGAGAGAAAAGAAGATATAAAGTAAAGGCAGCTGCTCTGCTTTACTCTTATAATTCGCTCAAAAGAAAACTTTATTATTCACCTTCTCCTTTTAAAAAAGGGGTTTGTATTAGAGTTTATACTATGACACCTAAAAAACCTAATTCAGCTTTAAGAAAAGTAGCTAAGGTAAGACTTTCGAATGGCATTGAAGTCACTGCTTATATTCCTGGTATTGGCCATAATCTTCAAGAGCACTCAATTGTTTTAGTAAGAGGAGGAAGGGTTAAAGACCTTCCAGGTGTTAGATATCATATTGTAAGAGGTGTTTATGATGCTGCTGGAGTCGAAGGAAGAAGACAAGGTCGTTCTCTTTACGGAACTAAAAAACCTAAAGAATAATGCCCAGAAGAAGAATAAAAATCGAAAGACATTGGCAACCCGATCCTGTTTATAATAGCATTTTAGTTTCAAGATTTATAAATAATCTTATGAGAGACGGTAAAAAAATCAAAGCACAAAAAATTTTTTATAAAGCTATGGAAATTATTGAACAAAAAACAAATCAAGATCCATTAAAAGTTTTTCAGCAAGCTCTTAAAAATGTAGCTCCTCTTTTAGAAGTTTGGCCAAGAAGAGTTGGTGGTGCTACCTTTTTAGTGCCGAGACCTGTAAGATCAGAAAGAAGAATTTCTAAATCCATTAAATGGATAATTGAAGCAGCTAGAAACAAAAAAGGAAAGCCTATGTTCGAAAAATTAGCTGAAGAAATTATTTTAGCAGCTAATGAGGAAGGAGAAGCCTATAAGAAAAAAATAGAAATACATAAATTAGCTGAAGCTAACAAAGCTTTTGCCCATTTTGGTTGGTGGAACCGAAAAAAACCTCCGCAAGAATAAGGTCAGAATTATATGTTTTATCTTTAGATGCCACGTCTTTACCCTATTGAAAAAACAAGAAATATAGGAATTATTGCTCATATTGATGCTGGAAAGACAACAACTACAGAAAGGATTTTATATTATACAGGAATTTCCCATAAAATTGGAGAAGTTCATGAAGGAACTACTGTGACTGATTGGATGCCACAAGAAAGAGAAAGGGGTATTACTATTACTGCTGCAGCAGTCACGTGTTTTTGGACGCAAAGTTATTTAAAACAAGCAGAAACAAGGGAAGAAAGAATTAAAGGAGAATATAAAATAAACATTATTGATACTCCAGGACATATAGATTTTACTGCTGAAGTTGAAAGATCTTTAAGAGTTTTAGATGGAGCCGTGGTTTTATTTGATGCTGTTCAAGGTGTTGAAGCTCAATCAGAAACAGTTTGGCATCAAGCTGATAAATATAAAGTGCCAAGAATTTGTTTTATTAATAAAATGGATAAAATTGGAGCTGATTTTGAAGATGCTTTAAATTCAATCTATGAAAAGCTTACGAGAAACGCTGTTCCTGTTTGTATCCCCATAGGTAAAGAAGAAAATTTTAGAGGAGTGATAGATTTGATTACTATGAAAGAAGTTTATTTTGAAGGAGAAAAAGGAGAAAAAGTTATTTATAAAGAAATTGATCCTTCTTTAGAAAGCTATGCTCAAGAATGGAGAAATCATATGTTGGAAAAATTAGCTGAAAGTGATGAAATTTTTATGGATAAATATTTTTCTGGAGAATTTAATGAAGATGATATTAGAAAAGCTATAAGAAGAGCTTGTATTAATTATCTTTTTATTCCTGTTTATTGTGGTTCTGCTTTAGATAACAAAGGTGTTCAACTTGTTTTAGATGGTGTGCTTGATTTTCTGCCTTCACCAATTGATTTGCCTCCAGTTAAAGGTATCAATCCAATTACAGGAAGTGAGGAAATAAGAAAAGCTGATGACAACGAACCATTTTCAGCTCTTATTTTTAAAATTATGGTTGATCCTCATGTCGGTACTCTTTCTTATTTTAGAATTTATTCTGGTACTTTAAAATCAGGAACAACAGTTTTAAATACTTCTACGGGGGAAACTTATAGAATAGGAAGAATAGCTAGAATGCATGCTAATCATCGTGAAGAAGTAGATGAAATGTTTGCTGGAGATATCGGAGCGATTGTTGGAGGAAAGGATCTAAAAACTGGAGATACTATTTGTGATCCTAAACATCCTATTATGTTTGAAAAAATCCAATTTGCTGAACCTGTAGTTTGGATGAAAGTTGAACCAAAAACAAAAGCCGATCAAGAAAAAATGGGTTTAGCCCTTAAAGCGTTAGCCGATGAAGATCCAACCTTTAAAGTAGCTGTTAATCAAGAAACAGGAGATACGTTAATTGGTGGTATGGGAGAACTTCAGCTTGAAATTATGGTTGATAGGCTCAGAAGAGAATTTAAAGTAGATGTTAATATAGGTAAACCCCAAGTTGCTTATAAAGAAACCATTACCCAAGTTGTTGAAAGAGTTGAAGGTAAATACATAAGACAAAGCGGTGGTAGAGGACAATACGGACATGTTATTGTTAGACTGGAACCACTTGAAAGAGGAAAGGGTTTTGAATTTGTTAACGCTATTAAAGGAGGTATTATTCCTGATAATTTTATTCCTTCGGTGGAAAAAGGAATTAAAGAAGCTATGGAAAAAGGAGTTATTGCTGGCTATCCGGTAACAGATATAAGAGTAATTTTATATGATGGTTCTTATCATGAGGTTGACTCTTCTGATATCGCTTTTAAAATTGCTGGTGCTATTGCTCTTCAAGAAGGGGTTAAACAAGGAAATCCTGTACTTCTTGAACCTATAATGAAAGTAGAGGTCACTGTTCCTTCAGAATTTGTTGGTGATGTTACTGGTGATCTTTCATCTCGAAGGGCTCGAATTGAAGAAGTTATTGATGAAGAAAAAGTTAAAATTATTCATGCTAAAGTGCCCTTAGCAGAGATGTTTGGATATGTAACTGTTTTAAGATCTTTAACCCAAGGAAGGGGTTCTTTCTATATGGAATTTTCACATTATGAAGTGGTACCACCACAAATCAGAGAAGAAATTCTTCGTTTGAGAAATAATGTCAAAATCTAAAGCTCAACTTCTTTTGGAAGTTGTTTTAATCTTAGGTTTGATAACAATTATTCTCGGTATTTTCGCTTCCGCTCTTGTTCTTTCTTTTAATGCTCTTCGTTATAGTAATATAAGCCAAGACATTACTATCTACGGTTTTGAAAAATACAGAAACGCTCTTTTTGATATTGCTCAAAGAAATTTCAATTATTTAAATTCACTTTCAACAACTACAGATTATTTTTTGACTTCAACAATTTCTGGTTGGCAAATTGTTCTAGGTAAGGAAAGTGTTAAATCTGGTTTAGAAGAATATTTTTTTAGTTTTAGAATTGATAATTTTCAAAACAATCCTGATGTAAAATTAATAAAAGTAACAGGGGAATCTCAAAATATTATTTTTAACGATTATTTTCTTATACCTAAACTGAATGTTAGCTTTTAAAAAAGGTTTAACTCTTTTAGAAGTAGTTATTTTTTTGGGTGTTTTTTCAATTGTCGGCCTTATTGTTTTTCCTCTTCTTATTAATACTTTAAATTTTTATCAAGGAACTGTTGGAGAAGTAGATGTTTCTCGTGAGGCAAGAAATTTAATACTTACTTTTCAAAAAGAAGCTTATAAAAGTAAAAATATAAACTTCATCACCGACTATGAGCTTCTTTTTGAAAAATTTAATGGAGATAAATCTATTCTTTTTCGAACCTCTCCTGTTTTTTTAAATTTTGAATCTTCTACTTTAGAAGGAATGATAAGCAATATAAGAATAGGCTCTGTAAGTCTTAAAGGAGAAAATTATTCTGTAAAATTTATAAACTCTTCATCTTGTCTTATTTCTTCAGGCAATTCAGTGACTTCGCTTTATGCTCTTTCAGATTATGCTTGGTCACCTCAACTTGGTTGGATAAGTTTTAGAAACTCTTCCGGAGAAAGCATTGTTTACGGAGTTTGTATTACCTCTAGTACTCAACCAGAACTTAGAGGTTATGCTTATAATGATATTATTGGCTTTATAGTTTTTAATTGTTTAGATTTAGGTGTTTGTTCTTCAAGTAATTTTAAAGTTGAGTTAGTAGAAGGAAAATATTTACAAGGTTTTGCTTGGAATGATATTTTAGGTTGGCTCTTTTTTGATGGACCTCGAGGACAAGTTTACTTGGCTGAATTGGACAGTAATTATAATTTAAAAAAAATTTTCCGAATTGTTGATAAAAGAATTAATGTTAAAAACTTAAGTTTTCAAAAATTAAATGGTTCTTATAAAACCTCCTTTACCATAAGTGACGAAACTAATAAAAAGGAAGTTAGTTATGAAACAGCTATTAGTTTACCTTTTAAATAAATGAAAAAAGGACAAATTTTGTTAGGTTTTTTAGGTATAATCTTGATTTTTTTTAGTTTTTTAGTTATAATAGTACTAAATTATCTTTCTTTTTCTTATAACTTATCATTCATTTTTCAAAGAAACATTTCTTTAAAATCTTTAGAAATAAGCGGTTTACGTTATGCCTTATATAGAATTAATCAAGATAGAGATTTTACTACGACTTCAATGCAAATAAACCTGCCACAAGGTTACGTTGATATTTCTATTACTACTACTTCTTTAAGCTCTAATTTAAGGCTTATTTCTTTAACTTCAACTCTTACTTCAACAGCTATATCTAAAAATCTTTTCGCTACCGCTACTATTGATATAAGCTCAGCAAGTTCAACTATTTTAAACTTAGAGGTGTCAGATTAGGGCAGGTGGCGGAATTGGCAGACGCGCAAGGTTCAGAGCCTTGTGGCTTAAGGCCGTGAGGGTTCGAATCCCTCCCTGCCCAAAAGGTCAAATTAAAAAATCTAATTTAAATGAGTGCGGATATCAAGCAAATTGAAGAAATAAAAAAAGAAGAATTTAAATTAAGAAGAAAAGAAAAAAATAAAGAAAAAAGATATTTTGGAACTTTAAAAATCATTCCTTTGGGCGGTTTAGAAGAAGTAGGAAGAAATCTAACAGCTTTTGAGCTTAATGATAAAGAAATCCTTATTATTGATATAGGTTTGGGTTACCCATTTTTTGAAGAAATGCCAGGCGTTGATTTTCTAATTCCTAATGTTGAATATTTAGAGAAAAATAAAGAAAAAATAGTAGGTATTGTTATTACTCACGGGCATTACGATCATATCGGAGCTATTCCTTATCTTATTGATAAATTGGGTAATCCTCCTATTTATGCCACACCGCTTTCAAAAGGAATTATTTTAAAAAGACAAGAAGATTTTCCTTCCTCCCCAAAATTAGAAGTTATAGAATTTAGAAAAGACATTTATAAACCATTAAAAATAGGTTCTTTTATTATCGATTATTTCCATGTTAATCATAATATTCCTGATTCGGTAGGACTTTTTATTCAAACCCCTGTTGGTAATATTATGCACACTGGAGACTTTAAAATAGATTTTACTCCCTTCTTTGATAAACCCGCTGATCTTTCAAGAATTGTTAAACTTTCTTTAAGAGGTGTAAGACTTTTGATGATAGACTCAACTAATTCCTATCAACCAGGTTTTGTTATTTCCGAAAGAAAAATTATGGAAACCCTAGAAGAAATTTTTAGAAAAGCTAATGGAAGAATTATCGCTGTAACCTTCGCTTCTCTTTTAGAAAGAATACAACAACTTATTTATCTTTCCGCTATTTATGGAAGAAGAGTTGTTGTTGATGGACATACCATGAGAATGAATGTCGAAGTAGCTAGAAATTTGAGATATCTTCAGATGCCCAAAGGAACAATTATTAAACCAGAAGAATCTTTTAAACTTAAACCTCATCAAGTAACTATTATTTGTACAGGTTCTCAAGCTGAGGAAGGTTCAGCTTTAATGAGAATTGTTAACGGTGAGCATAGATATTTCAAACTAATAAAAGACGATACAGTTATCTTTTCATCTTCAATTATTCCTGGTAATGAAAGAATTGTTCAAGAATTAAAAGATGATATTTTAAAACAAGGAGCTAAAGTTGTCCATTACCAAATGATGGACATTCATGCTTCTGGACATGCTTTTTCTGAAGAAGTAAAGCTTTTTATTAGTTTAGTTAAACCAGAATACGTGATGCCGGTTCATGGCCATTATTTTATGCTCAAAGCTGTTGAAGAAATAGCTGTTAATTTGGGCATGCCTCAAGAAAAAATTATTATCGCCCAAAACGGCGATGTGATTAAAATGGTACCAGAAAAAATATTTAAAACTGAAGAAAAAATACCAGCTTATACAGTTTATGTTGATGGTTTAGGCATGGGTTCAGTCGAAAGTGTTGTTTTAAGAGATAGAAAAAATTTAGCTAAAGAAGGCATGTTTCTTATTATAGTCACTATTGATAGTCAAACTGGAGAAATTAGAAAAAATCCAGAAATTATCTTCAAGGGTTTTGTTTATTCTAAAGAATCAAATAAGGAATTAATCCAAGAACTTTCACAACTCATTAAAAAAATTGTTAAGAGAAATATAAAATTTTTAGGAGAAGAAGCTCCTCTAATTCAAGAAGAACAAATTAAATATCACTTAAGAGAAGAAATAGCTGATTTTCTTTATCACAAAACAGGAGGAAGACCAATGATTTTACCGGTAGTGATAAAAATTTAAAAATGAAAGAAAGAAAAAAATTTGAAGTTATTAAAGCTCTTTCAAAAATTATGCAAAAATTTAATATTTTTAGAAATGATCTTTTTACTATTGTTGACGTAAAACTTCCTAAAAAAGGGGGTTATTTAAGAGTTTATCTTAGCGTTTTTCCAGAAAAGAAAAAAAATGAAATTGTTTCTTATTTTCAAAAAATAAATTCTACTCTTAAAAATGAATTAAAAAAAGAAGTTTATTTAAGACATTTACCTTCTAAAATAGTTTTTTACACTTCTCAAGAATTTGAAGAAGCAGAAAAGGTTTATAAAATTTTAGAAAAAATAAAGGATGAAGAAAAAAGTAAATAAAGTTTTACGTGGTAAAAAAGTAGAAAAATTGGCTTTAGAGATTTTGAAAAAAAGAAACTATCTCGTTTGGAAACCGCCTAAAGTAAAATTTTATTCTCAGGATATTTTAGGTTTTTTTGATATTATTGCTTTAAGTAAAAAAGATTTAAAACTTATTCAAGTTCAAAAAGAAAGATTAAGGCCTTATAAAATAAAAAAAATATTTAAACTTCCTAAACCTAAAAAAATTTCTTATGAGGTCTGGGTTTATGATCCCCATTTAAAAAATTTTAAAATTTATGATAAAATGTGAATTAACATGACACATAATCTTATAAAAGTTGTTGAAGAAAAATATTTAAGAAAAGATCTTCCTGAAATAAAACCGGGTATGGTGGTAAGAGTTTGGCAAAAAATTAAAGAAAAGAAAAGAGAATTTTTACAAAAATTTGAAGGTTTAGTGATTTCCGTAAAAAGAAAAAGGGGGACAAGGGTGATGTTTACAGTTAGAGGAGAAGCTGCCGGCCAAATGATAGAAAAGATATACCCTTTGCATTCTCCAATTATAGAAAAAATTGAGATTTTAGGAAAAGCAAAAACAAGAAGAGCAAAACTTTATTTTGTAAGAAATTTTCATCCAAGGGAAATAAAGAAAAAATTAAAGGTTTCAATTTAAACTTTATTTTTGTTAAGATAATTTATAACACCTAAACCAGCAGCAATTCCTTGTCCGACGGCTATACCTATTTGTTTGTGAGGAAAATCAGTGACATCTCCAGCAGCAAAAAAGCCAGGAATATTAGTTTCACAAAATTTATTAACAATAATTTCGCCAAATTCATTTTTTACTTTCCACTCATCTGGAATCATTTCTGAATTTGGTTTTAAACCTATATGAATAAAAACCCCATCAACTTTTAAATCTTTCATTTCATCTGTATTTTTGTCTAAATACTTTATACCCCTAACAAAATCATCACCATAAATTTCTTGTGTTAAAGCATTATAAATTATTTCAATATTTTCTTTTTTGGAAATCTCTTCAATTAAAATTTTATCACCTTTAAATTGAGGATTTTTGTTGATAATATAAGCCTTAGGACAAATATTAGAAGCCATAATTCCTGCTTCTAAAGCAGAATTCCCTCCACCTACAATAGCAACAACTTTTCCCTTAAAAAGCGGCATGTCACAAACAGAACAATAGCTTACACCTTTATGATAAAATTCGTTTTCTCCGGGAACATTTAACTTTTTAGGTGTTGCTCCTGTAGCTAAAATTAAGGTTTTAGAAAAATATAAATTGTTACTTTTAGTTTGAACTTTAAAAATATTTCCTTCCTTTTCTATTTTGATAACTTCATCAATTATAGGTTCAACCCCATAACTCTTAAGATGTTCTTCAAATTTTTCTGCTAATTCAAATCCACTAGTTTTTGGAAAACCCGGATAATTTTCTACAATACCAGAAAGAGCCATCTCACCACCGATGTCTTTAGCAATAATAATAAAATTAAGTCCTTGTCTTTTTAAATAAATAGCTGAACTAATTCCACCAGCTGAAGCGCCAATAATAATTGAATCGTAAATCATCTTTATTCTAAAGCTTCTCTAAGAGAAAGAGGATCGTAGCCAATAATTAATTTTTCTTTTCCGTTTTCATCAATAATTAAAGTGACAGGAACACCCATTTGACCAGATTTTTCTATAAGTTCTTTTTCCCACTGAGGATTTACTTCCACATTTCTTTCTTCATAAAAGTAACCTAAACCTTCTAAGAACTTTTTTGTTTTTTGACACCAAGGACACCAGCTGGTAGTATAAATAATTATTTTTTTCATTTCTCGATAATGTTTTTAAATTCAGAAATTAATTCAGGAACAAAGCCTGCCCCTTGATAAACCTTTCCATTTTTAATTATAAAAAACGTTGGTGTGCCTTCAACTCCGTAACTACTTCCTTCAGCAATATCTTTATTTATATCAGACTCGTATTTTTTCTCTTGAAGACAAGTTTTAAATTTTTCTTCATTTAATCCTAGGCGAGAAGCTAAATTTAAAAGATATTCATCACTACCAGTAAAGAAATAGTCTCTTCTTTCATTCATAGCTTTAAAGACTTCCTTATAAACTTCTTTATGAAATTCCCAATATTTTCCTTCTTCATTAGCACATCTTGAAGCTAAATGGACCTTTTTAGCTTGAGGATGAATACCTTCTAAAGGAAAGTCTCGAAAATAAAAAACAACTTTTTGTAAAAAAATATATTTTTCAAGCTCAGGATAAAGATAATTAGCTGCTAAAGCACAAAAGGGGCAGTGAAAATCACCAAATTCTACTATTTTTACTTCGGCGCCTTCAAAACCTAAAGGAGGCAAATTGCCTAAATTTACATTTAAATTAACTTCTTGAAAAAAATTGTTTTTAGATTCCTCTTGTTTGTTTAAATTAGTTAAAGAAACATTCTTTAAAAGAAAATAAGATCCCAAAGATAAAATCAAAATAGTGGTTCCCAAGTAAACAAGGTTTTTGTAATTTTCTCCCATTTTTTAATCTTTTTAATTTCGACAGAATTAATTTTAAAGTGTTTTTTTTAAAATTCCAAACAAGTAGAAGTTGTTGAAAGAAAAGGAGAAGAACTTGTAGGTATACAAAGATATTTTATCTCATTGGTTAAATTATTTTTTATAGAAATAATAGTGCTTATTGAAGGAACACCATTAAATTTAGAAAATTTTACTGAAAGAGTACTATTTTCTGCTGGATTTAAAAAACTGAATCTTTTATTCATAGTAAGTTGATAATAAATATTAGTAGGAGATCCTTTATAAAGAAGAACGTAGTCTGTTGAAGTATTAACAAAACTTACTCCCCAATCACTATTTTCTTCTCCTAAAATTGCTTTTTCTCGTGCTGTTTTTACTAAATCTAAAATTCTTTTGTTTGTTTCTTCAAAGAGAAAATTCATTTGGCTTATTTGATTAAAATAATAAAAACCAAAACCTAAAATAATAGAAATAATAATTAAAACTAAAAGTGTTTCAAAAAGAGTAAATCCACTCATTTTGTTTTAAAATTTTAATTAAATGTTAAAAGATATTCTTTTTTTAGATATTTATTATCCTTTCAGTCTTCTTTTTTTAATTTTAAGCTTTTTATCTTATTTTTTCAAAGAGGAAAAAAGAATAAACTACTTGAGTCTTCTTTTAGTTTCTCTTATTTTTACTTTTCTTTTTTATTCTTTCTTTCTTTCTTTTCTTCAATATCTTATTTGGAAAAATAATAATTTCTCAAAATTTCTTTTACCACCTTATACCCCAATTTCTTATTTTTTAAATTATGCTTTTTTTATTTTTTTTCGAGATTTTATTTTTAGACTTTTTGGTTTTTTACTTGTTTTTGTTTTTCTTTATCTTATTTTTTTTATTTTGAAACGAGATCCATTTTATGATGATGAAAAATACTTTATTCTCATTTCCTCTCTCTTTTTTTCTTTTCCCTATAATTTCTTCTTTATTTCTTTTTCTTTTTTTATACTATTATTAATGGCAACTTTATCTATTTTTTTTAAAGAAGAAAAGTATTATTCGTTTAGATTTTTTTGGCTTATTTTAAGTTTTTTACTTTTAATTTTAGAAATCCCGCTTTATAAAAAATTCTTCTTTCTTGTCCAAATAAAACCATGATTTTGCCAGAAGAAAAAATTAAAAATATTTTAATAAGCAAGGGTATTATAGATGAAGACTTATATGAAAGAATTAGAGAAGATTCAAAAAGATTAGGAATACCCTTTTATGAAGTTTTGATTCAAAGAAGACTTTTAGATTTAAATTATTTTTATGATCTTATCGCTGAAGAAATTAAAGTTCCAAGGATTTCTTTAAAAAGCATTTCTATACCAACCTTTGTTCTTTCTTTAGTACCTGAAAGATTAGCTTTTGAAAAAAAACTTATTCCCTTTGCTTTAGAAAATGATGTTTTAAAAATAGGAATGGTTAATCCTTTAGATTTAGAAACTATAAAAATTCTTGAAGAGGTAACCCATAAAAAAATAGAAGTTTATTTAATCACTCCCGAAGATTTAAGAATAGCTTTAATAAATTATCAAATATTTTATGCAGAAGAATATAAAAGAAAATTTCAATCAGATATTAAAACTCTTCATTCTGCTGGTTTAATTACTGAAGAATCTACTGTTAGTTTGGTAAATAACTTAATAGGTTATGCTTTTAGCTCTCGAGCTTCTGATATTCATATTGAGCCATTAGAAAAAGAAATTTTAGTAAGATTTAGAATTGATGGTATTTTAAGAGAAATTATGCACCTTCCCAAAGAATTTTTAGATCCTATTATTGCCCGAATTAAAGTAATTTCTAGTCTTCAACTTGATGAACACTTTAGACCCCAAGATGGAAGATTTAAAACAAAAATTAGTGATTTTGAATTTGATATTCGTGTAGCTATTATGCCTACTCTTTATGGAGAGAAAGCTGTCTTAAGAATTCTTTCAGGAGCAGTTAAGCCAACATCTTTAGATGAGTTAGGTATACTTTCTCCGCTCAAAGAACTTGTTTTAGACTCCATAAAGAAAACTTTTGGCATGATTTTAGTTACCGGTCCCACAGGATCTGGTAAAACGACAACACTTTACACTATTATAAATATTTTAAATAAACCAGAAGTTAATATTGTAACCATAGAAGATCCAATTGAATATGCTATTCCTTACGTTAATCAAACTCAAGTAAATCTTAAAGTAGGACTTAATTTTGCTGTTGGTTTAAGAGCTTTTCTTAGACAGGATCCAGATATTATTATGGTTGGTGAGATTAGAGATGCAGAAACAGCTGATGTGGCTGTTCAAGCTGCTTTAACTGGTCACCTTGTTCTTTCAACTTTACACACTAACGACGCACCTACAACTATTCCTCGTTTAATTGATTTAGGTGTTCCTCATTATTTAGTTGCTGATAGTTTGACTTTAATTTTAGCTCAAAGATTAGTAAGAAAGATTTGCCCTGATTGTATCGTTTCTGAAGAAATTTCTGAATATAAGAAAAAAATAATCTTAGAACAGCTTAAATCTTTAGAAGTACCTCAAGAAACTTTTGAAGAATATAAAAATAAACTTGAAAAAGCCTATCTTTTTAAAGGAAAAGGCTGTCAAAATTGTGGTTATAGTGGCTATCGAGAAAGAACTGGTATTTTTGAAGGATTGATTATGAATGATGAACTTAGGGAAATTATTGCTTCTAAAGAGTTTACCTTATCAAAAATTAAAGAAATAATAAGAAAAAATGGCTATAGAACTCTCTTTGAAGATGGTTTGGAGAAAGTTCTTATAGGAATAACCACGGTCGAAGAAATTTTAAGAGTGATTAGAGAATAATGAAAGTTTTTAGATTTAAAGCTTATGATGAAAGGGGTAATTTAAAATCGGGCAATCTTTTTATGAATTCTCAAGAAGAATGTTTAGCTTTTCTTTTAAGAAATAATTTAACTCCCGTAGAAATAAAAGAAATTCCAGAAAACTTTTTTTTGAAGTTATATTTAAAAATCTTTTTTAGACTTTCTCTTTCTCAAAAAATATTTTTTGCTCGTAATCTTTATTTGATTTTAAAATCAGGACTTGATATTAATCGAGGATTAAAAATTTTACTTCGAGAATCTAAAGGAAGTTTAGCTGATTTTCTTTATTATTTAAATTATAGTTTGCAAAAAGGAGAACCTCTTTATAAAACCTTAGCTTCTTTTCCGCACATTTTTTCAGAAGTAGAAATAGAAACAATTAGAGCTGGAGAAATTTCAGGAAATTTAGCAGAAAACTTACTTCGCTGGGTAGAAAACTTAGAAAAGAAAAGACAAATACAAGCTGAAATTATAGGTAACTTACTTTATCCAGCTATAGTTTTTTTAATGTCTTTAGGAGTTATCTTTCTTCTTATCACCTTTGTAATGCCTAAAATAGGCATCTTGATAAAAGAATTAACAAAAAACCCTCCTTTACTTACAAGATTGCTTCTTTTTCTTTCGGAATTTACCAATGCTTATCTTTTTCAGATAATTCTTTTTTCCTTTTTCTTTTTAATTTTTTTAATTATTTTGATTTTGCTTAAAAGTACAAGAAAAATATTTACTCAAATTTTTATGAGGCTTCCTCTAATTTCAAAAATCTATCTTTATCTTGCTTTAAGTGACTTTTTGTTTATTTTGAGTTCTCTTCTTAAAGCCGGCATTTCACTCCCTCAAGCTTTAAGACTTAGTTATCGAAGTGTTAATTATCCTGGAGTTAGTGAGGCTATTTTGAATGTAGAGAAAAAAATAGTTTCTGGAAAAAGATTTGGTGAAGCTTTATCAGAAGAACCCTTATTTCCTCCTATTTTAGCTAATATTTTAGGTGTAGCTTCAGAAACTGGAAATTTAGAAGAAACCTTAGAAATTATGGAAGAACATTACAGACAAGAATTTAGGAATTTAGTAAATAATTTTTTAACACTTCTCCAACCGATGCTTCTTATTTTTGTTGGTATTTTTGTCGGTTTTGTAGCTATTGCTGTTTTAGTTCCTATTTATCAGCAAATTTCTACTCAACTTCAATCACCATCAGGAGTTAGTCCCGCTGGTTTTTAAGTTAATTTTTGATATAATTTTTAAAAATGACAAAAGAAGAAAAACTTAAAATTATCAAAGAAGAACTAAATTACAATCCTTATCCAGATACTTCTCCTAAAAAAACAGATATTAAAGAATTTTTAGACAATTTTAATAAAAATTTAAAAAATAAAAAAAATTTTTGGCTTTGTGGAAGAATTATGGCTTTTAGAGATCATGGTAAAATAGCTTTTATAGATCTTAAAGATTTTTCAGGTAGGGTACAGATTATCTTAAAAAAAGAAGAAACTAAGGACTACGAAAATTTTGTCAAAATAGCTGATATAGGAGATTTTTTTGGGTTTTATGGTTTTGCTTTTTTACCGTCAAGTAAAGAAAAAAGCCTTTTAGCTAAAAAATGGCTTTTACTTTCTAAGTCTATAAAAAATTTTCCCAAAGAATATTATAAAGTTAGAGATGAAGAACTTTTAGTAAGAAACCCTTATCTAAAAACAATTTTTTATGATGAAGAAAAAGAAACTTTTTATTATCGCTTTAGACTTTTAGAAGAATTAAGAAAAATTTTATGGGAAAGAGGTTTTGTTGAAGTAGAAACTCCTATTCTTCAAAGCCATTATGGAGGAGCTTTAGCAAGACCCTTTATTACTTATCTTGAGGCTCTTAAAGAAAAACTTTATCTTAGAATAGCTCCAGAGCTTTATCTTAAAAAAATGATAGTCGGTGGTTTTGAAAAAATTTTTGAAATAGGTAAAAATTTTAGAAATGAAGGTATTGATAGAGAACATAATCCAGAATTTACTATGATGGAACTTTATTTTGCTTATCAAGACAGAGAAGGTTTAATAAAATTTACTGAAGAGATTTTAAAAGAATTAGTGAAAAGGTATAATAAAATGAGAGGTAAAAAGGGTTTAGAAATTGAATATCAAAATAGAAAAATAAACTTAGCTAAAAAATGGAAAGTTTTAAAGTATGTAGAACTTTTAAAAGAAAGAACCGGTTTAGATTATTTTGAAAACGCCTTGGAAGATTTTTTGAAACTGGCAGAAAGAGAAAAAATTGAATTTAATCCTAAAATAATTACTAAAGGAAAAATAGTTGACGAAATTTTTAAAAAACTTATAAGACCAACATTAATAGAACCTACTTTTTTAATTGATCATCCTAAAGATATTTCTCCTTTAGCTAAATCTCATCCCGAAAATCAAGAACTTACTTTAAGATTCCAATTTTATCTTTTTGGTTTCGAAATTGCTAATGCTTTTGCTGAGCTTAATGATCCTTTTGATCAAAAAGAAAGATTTTTAAAAGAAGTTGAAGAACTTAAAAAAGGAAATCTTGAGGCTCATCCTTATGACGAAACTTTTATTGAGGCATTAGAGTATGGCATGCCACCAACAGCAGGACTTGGTATAGGGCTTGATAGGCTTTTTACCGTTCTTTTAAATAAAAAATCTTTAAAAGACGTAATTTATTTTCCTTTTGTTAAAAGAGAAAATGATTAAATCAGAAGAAATAAGAAAATTATTTTTAAGTTTTTTTGAGAAAAGAGGACATAAAATTGTACCTTCTTCTTCTTTGATTCCCTATGATGATCCTTCGGTTCTTCTTACCACTGCTGGTATGCAACAATTTAAAAAATATTACACTAGAGAAAAAGATCCTTATAAGGATTTTGGCACGCAAAGAACTGCTTCTATCCAAAAATGTTTTCGTACTACTGACATTGATGAAGTTGGAGATGAAAGACATCTTACTTTTTTTGAAATGTTAGGAAATTTTTCTTTTGGTCCTGTGGAAAGCGATGATCCTCAAGATTTTGGAACTTCAGGTTATTTTAAAAGAGCAAGTATTTATTGGGCTTATGAATTTTTAACTAAAGAACTTTCTTTAAATATTGATTATGTCACTATTTTTGGAGGCGAAAAAGATGTTCCTTTAGATAAAGCCTCTTTGAGAATTTGGCAAGAAATTGGTATTAATAAGATTGAAAAAAGGGGTAGGGAAGACAATTTTTGGGGACCAACAGGAGATGAAGGACCTTGTGGACCAACAACAGAAATTTATTTAGAAGGAATAGAGGTTTGGAATCTTGTTTTTAATGAGTATTATCAAGATAAAAATAAAAAGTTAAAAAAACTTGAATTTCCTGGTGTTGATACAGGAATGGGTTTTGAAAGACTTATGAAAGTTTTACAAAAAACAGAAACTATTTTTGAAACAGATCTTTTTATGCCTCTTTTTAAAGTTTTAGAAGATATTCAAGGAGAGATAAGAAGAAAAAGAATCATTATGGATCATATAAGAGGAAGCGTTTTTTTGGTAGCCGATGGTCTTTATCCAAGCAATTTAGAAAGAGGTTATATTTTAAGAAGAATTTTAAGAAGAACTTTACTTCATTCTAAATTTTTGAATCTTTCTTTTGAAAAAATTGAAGAAATGATAAAAAAAACAATAGAAAAATATCAAGAATTTTATCCAGAACTTCAAAACTTTGAGAAAATTAAAAAAGTTATTTTTGATGAGTTAAATACTTTTGAGGAAACTTTAAAAAATGGTCTTAGAGAATTTGAAAAAAGAATTAAAGAAAGTGATAGTGAAGAAATTTTAGGAGAAAAAGTATTTTATCTTTATACTTCTTATGGTTTGCCTTACGAAATAAGCAAAGAACTTTTAAAAGAAAGAGGTATAATATTTTCAGAAAGAGCAGAAAAAGTTTTTCAAGAACTTTTTGAAAAACACCGACAAATTTCAAAAGGAGAAAATAATGGCTAAATCAAAAACTTATATTTATTTAGAAGGAAAAGAAGAGCTTGGAGATATTGTTTATTTAATTTGTGAAAATAAAAACGATGAAATTGTTTTAGTTGTTCCTCCTAACTTTAAGGTTTTAAAAAACTTAAAAAACTTAGAACTCTTAAAAAAAGAAATTTATGCATGTAAAAAGAAGGTTTATTTTGATTCCCAGGATGATGAATTTTTAAGTCTTTGTGAATCTTCAGGTTTAGAGGTTTTTTTGAAAGATTATAAAGAAGAAAAAAGAGTTTTTGATATTAAGCCTCCACAAAAAAGGGAGGAAAAAAGAGAAGTTAAAGTAACTTTTAAAGAAGAGGATAAAAAAACTTTTTCGCAAAAAACTTTTTCTCTTAAACCTTCCTTTAATTTTTCCTTTTTTAAAGTCTTTAAAAAAATATTTATCATTGGAATTTTATTTTTTGTTTCTTACCTTTTTCTTAATTTTATTTTAGGCTTTCTTCAAACCAAAGCAAAACTTACAGTTGTTTTAGATAAAAAAGATATGAGCTTTGAAGAAGTTATCACTATAAATGAAAATTCTGCCTTGCCTGATTATGAAAATAAAATTTTACCTGGTCAGAAGGTGAAGATTGAAAAAAATTTAACGGAAAGCATCGAACCAACAGGAAGAGAAATCTATGAATTTTTGCCTAACCTTAAAGTTTATATTTATAATAAATTACCATCTAACTTTCCTTTGATTGCAGGGACAAGACTTGGTTTTGAAGGAAATATTTTTAAAACTCTTCAAAGAGTTAATCTCCCTGAAGGAAATGAAATTAATCCAAGTAAAGCAGAAGTCGAAGCTTTTCCTTTTGAAATAAAAAATCAAAATTTAAATTTACCTAAAGGCACTAAGCTTTCTCTAGTAGCTCTTGAAGGCAAAAAAATGGATGACGGCAGGCTTTGGTCAGATTATATTTATGCAGAAGTAGCTGAAGACTATAAAATTTCTGAAAAAACTTCTGAGGTTAAAATTGTCACACAAGATGATTTAACTAATTTAAGAATAGGTTTAGAAGAAAAAATTAAAAAAGATCTTCAAAGTGAACTTTATTTTCGTTATCCGCAAAGTTATCCTATTTTTGATGAATCTCTTATTTCTTTTAAAATTACTAACATTTCACATACCATCGGAGAAAAAACTAATCAACTTTCAGGTATTGTTGAAGGAAAATTAGAAACTTATGTTTTAAATAAAAAAGAAGTCGAAGATTTAGTTAAAGAAATAACTTTTAAATCTTTAGGTGAAGATAAAAATCAATTCATTATTGAAAAAGTGGAGGTGCTATCTCTTAATCTTCTTGATTTTGATTTCAAAAAAGGAATCATGAAAGTTTCAATAAAGGCTAAAACTTATCTTAAACCTAATTTAAACGAGGAAATTTTAAAGAATATGATTAAAGGAAAGCCATTAAAAGATTTAAACGAAACTCTCTACAATCTTAAAGGTATAAAAAGTATTAACTTTAAAATTTGGCCCTATTGGCGAGATAAATTACCATCTGATCCAAAAAGAATAGAGATTAGCTTTGAATGAAATTTATGTTAAAATTTTAATAATAGTTATTTTTGGTCGAAGTAAGAAAGAAATGAAAGATGACAAACGAAATTCCTGTTTATCAAAAAATTTTAGAAGAAATTTTAAGGTCATTAGTTAATCATCCAGAAAATGTGGTTATCACTAGAAAAATTGATGAAATGGGTGTTCTTTTAAGTATAAAACTTCATCCTCAAGATATGGCTCTTGTTATAGGTCGAAATGGAGAAACTATTAATGCTATAAAAAAAATAATTAAAGCAATCGGTAAAAGACATTTTGCTCGAGTGAATATTAAAGTCGAAGAACCCACACCACTTGAAAGAGAAACTTCACTTCTTAAATCTGATGAAATTATTAAAAAACTTAAGGAGGAAGCTTAATGAGGTTTGATATTATTACTCTCTTTCCAGAAGCTTTTTCTTATCTGCAAACTTCAATTATAAAAAAAGCTCAAGAAAAAGGAATTATAAAAATAAAATTTTGGAACCCAAGGAATTTTACTTTTGATAAACATAAAACTGTTGATGATCGTCCTTATGGTGGTGGTCCCGGAATGGTTATTAAATTTGAACCCGTTTATTTAGCTTTAGAAAAAGCTAAAAAAGAATACCAAACAAAAAAAAGAAAAATTATCTTAACATCACCTGCAGGAAAAGTATTTAATCAAAATTTAGCCCAAAAACTTAGCCGAGAAAAACAAATTATTATTATTTGTGGTCATTATGAGGGAATTGATTCCAGAATAGAAAAATTTGTTGATTTAAAAGTTTCTTTAGGTAAATTTATGCTAAGTGGCGGAGAAATACCAGCTATGGCTATTGTTGATGCTGTTTCAAGGTTTTTGCCAGGTGTTTTACACAACCCCTTATCTCAAGAAGAAATAAGATTCGGAAAACTTTATTCTTTGCCTGTTTATACGCGTCCTCAAGTAATAAAAGTAAAAAATAAAATTTTAAAAGTACCTAAGGTTTTACTTTCAGGTAATCATAGGTTGATTGAGAAGTGGCGAAAAAAGCATCTAAAAAAAATTCTTTAATTTTTGTTA
>DAINRM010000002.1:83217-86682 GCA_036741875.1 Patescibacteria group bacterium
TTTAAAATCTAAAAGTTTAAAAAGATTTTCAAAAAGCTTAGCTACTAAAATTGGTCCTGTACCACCTGGAGTAGGGGTTATAAGATAAACTTTATCTTTAAGTTTCTCAAAATTTATATCACCATAGATTTTTCCATTTAAATTTTCGTAACCAAAATCAATTAAAATAGCTCCTTCTTTGCATTCTTCAATTAAATTCGCTTTGCCAACACCAGAAACAACAATGTCAGCTTTTTTTAAAAAATAATTTAAATCTTTTGTTTTACTTTGAGAAATAATAACCGTTGCCCCTTCAGTAGCTAAATAATGAGAAACCGGTTTGCCTATAAGTCTTCCGTAGCCAACAATTAAAGCAATTTTCCCAGTGAATTCTAAATTATATTTTTTTTTAATAAAATCTAAAGTTTCTACTGCTGGAGGTCTAATAATATAACTGTCAGTAAAAAATCTCCCTAACATTTTTGAGGAAAGACAATCAATATCTTTTTTAGGAGGTATAGCGTTTAAAAAATATTGGGTTTTAAATTTTTGTGGTAAGGGGAGTTGAATTAAAGCTCCATGAACCAGTTTACTTTTAACTATCTGGCTAATATATTTTCTTAATTTTTTTCTAGAAAAATTTTCATAATTTTCAATTTCATAAATTCTAAAATCAATATCTAATTTTTGAGCAAATTTTTGTTTCACTTTTAAAAAACTTTCTTTTTCCTTGTCTTTACCAATCAAAAAAGCAACAACTCTTAAACTTTCATAATTTTTTCTTTTTTCCTTTAAATTTTCTAAAATCTCTTCGGCTAAATTTTTTCCGTCCACGATATTCATTTTTTATTTCTTTTTAAATTTTTCAAAAAATCATTAAGTGGTAAAGTATTTAAAATATCTTCTTTTTTTGCCCAACCCCTTCTTGCTTGAGCTACACCTAAATCTAAAAATTTTAAATGTAAAACAGAATGAGCATCACTATCAATAACCATTTTAACTCCTTTTTCAACGCATTTTCTAATATGATCATCCTTTAAATCTAATCTATCTGGATAAGCATCGATCTCTAATATTGTTCCTGTTTTTTTAGCAAAATCAATAATCTCATCAATATCAACTTCATAAGGAGGTCTTCGGTTAATAATTCTTCCTGTAGGATGAAAAATACAATCTACATAAGGATTTAACATAGCTTTTTTAATTCTCTCTGTTTGAAAAGAACGAGGAAGATCAAAATAGGAATGAATAGCTGCTCCAACAAAATCCATCTTGGCTAAAATTTCATCACTAATATCTAAACTGCCGTCTTTATTTATATTTACCTCAGCTCCCTTAAGAATGGTTATTTTTCCTTTATATTTTTTATTTAATCTTTCAATTTCTTCAAATTGCTTTAAAAACATTTTTTCATCTAAACCTCCAGCTACTTGAAGAGATTTAGTATGATCAGTAATGCAAATATACTCTAGGCCAAGTTTAATTGCCATCTCAACCATTTCTTCGATTGAATTCTGGCCATCACTCCAATTTGTTTGTATCTGTAAATCTCCTTTAAGACTACCATATTCTATAAGTTTAGGTAATTTTTTTTGTTTAGCAAGATCAATTTCACCCTTATTTTCTCTCATTTCTGGTGGTATCCATTCTAAATCTAAAGCAGAATAAATTTCTTCTTCAGTTTTTCCAGCAATCATTTTTTCGTTTTTGTCAAAAAGTCCATATTCGTTAAGCTTCCATCCTTTTTTAATAGCCAGTTCTCGCATCACGATATTATGATCTTTAGAACCTGTAAAATAAGCTAAAGCAGCTCCAAAACTTTCTTCAGGAACAACTCTTAAATCAACATCTAACCCATTTTTAAGTCTTACCATTGTTTTTGTTGGACCTTGTCCATAGATGTAATCTATTTCCGGAAAGCTTACAAAATAACTCATTAATTTTTCAGGCTTATCAGAAATAGCTAAAATATCAATATCGCCAACTGTTTCTTTTCTTCTCCTATAAGAACCAGCAGGGATAACTTCTTTAGCAACTCCGCTTTCTTTTAAATAATTAACCAATTCTTCAACTAAAGGAAAAATAAAACCTAAAATAAACCTTTTACCACTTTGTTTATAAAATTCAATTCCCTTTAAAATTTTTTCTTCACTTTTAGCACCAAACCCCGGCAGTCTTCTAATTTTATGCTCTTTACAAGCTTTTTCAAGATCATCTAAATTTTTTATTCCTAAAGCCTTATAAAGTTTATAAACAGTTTTTGGTCCAACCCCTTCAATACTTGTTAAAGTTTCAACGTCTACAGGCACTTCTTTTTTAAGTTCTTCTAACTCCTTAATTTTTCCAGTTTTTAAATATTCAATAATTTTTTCAGCAATTGACTCACCAACCCCTGGAAGACTCATAAGTCCTATCTTTCCTTTTTTTCTTACAAATTCTTCAATATCTTCATCTAAAGCTTCAATAGAATAAGCAGCCTTTTCATAAGCCTGAGGCTTAAACTGAACCCCTTTCATCTCCAAATAAACCGCCATCATCCTCAAAAGCTTAGCAATTTCTTGATTTTTCATCATCAAAATTATATCACAAAGTCAAAATCAAATTTTATAAAATAAAAAAATTTAGTTGAAAATTTTTGTATCTATTTTAAAATTTCTAAAGTTTGCAAGAATACTTTTTAGAATCGAAAAATAGTTATTAAAAATTATTCTTTTATTTTCATTATTTTTGTTATTTTCGAAACTATTTGAAGCTAAATAATTTGATGGTAAACTTACTCTACTTCCTCCACAAGAAGATTGAATACAAGAACCACAAGGATGTCCACCTCCACCACTTATTTCTTGACATGTCGGCACTACTCCTCCAGGACAAACAGCAGCACAAGTTGAACCACCCGTAGCATCACAACGAATGCAATAATAAACACCTGCTGCACAACTTGCACACCAAGCCCCCTCTGAACAACCTTCTTGTTGACCTATTTGACACCAAGTAACTTGATATAAAACACCTACATTACAACCCGCAAAAGTTATCTTTGAAATTAAAAATAAAAATAATAATTTTATTAAAATGATTTTTGATTCTCTCATTTTTTATTTATCATTTCTTCTAATTTATTTATCTTTTCTTCTAAGGTTTTAATTTTTTGTGCTTGCTCTTCAATAATTTTTTGTTGTTCTTTGATAGCAGAAATAGCAATTACGCTGAGTTTACTATAATCTACATTTATATAACCTTTACTGTCTTTATTTACAAGTTCTGGAAAATACTTTTCTATTTCTTGTCCTGAAATTCCTATATCTTTTTTACCATGAATTTCACTCTTTTCATTCCAAACAAAAGATATAGGATTTAAATTTAAAACTTTTTCTAAAGTATTGTCTAACTCTTTAATCTCCTTTTTTAGCCTTATGTCTGAAGCACAATAAAAAGATGAGGCATACATGCTTCCATTTACATATAACTTATAACTTCCTGGAT
>DAINRM010000003.1:0-75906 GCA_036741875.1 Patescibacteria group bacterium
TTTGTTATCGTTGTTGTAGTTGGTTCTGGTAAGGAAATGGTTGAGGTTTCTGTTTCTTTTTCTTTAGGCAAAAATTTTTCTCTATTAATATAGAAAAAAACTAAAATTGAACCTATAATTGTAGCTACCAATATTCCAAATAGAATTTTTTCTTTTTTCATTCTTTAAATTTTATTTAGCCATACAATAATATCTTTGGGCTGGATTACAATTTGGGGTTCCATTGCAGGTCCAACCAAGAGGGGTACTAGTTAGAGATGTTTCCCAAATTCTTGGTGCAGAAGAAGCTGTTTGCTCAAGTTGGGCCCTTAAAATGAAATGGTTAATATCTCTATAATCTGATAAAGAACCTGTATCGGTACAAGGATAATAGTTATACTCTTTTCCTGAAGGATCTCTTGGAAGTCTATCTACTATACCAACATTTCTAAGCTCTGTTTCTAGTGCTGACCAACTTGTTGAGCTAGGAAAGTAACCAAATTTATTAAGATAAGTAGCAAGATAGATCTCGGTACTTTTTAAATCTCCTATTCTTCTCTGGTCTCTAGCTGATTTAGGTAGTTCACCTATATTTCTTAAAAGAATTCCAGATAAAATACCGATAACTAAAAGAACAACAGCCATTTCGATTAGTGTAAAACCTTTTTTATTTTTCATTTGATTTTAAATTATTTTAAAAGCGACCACTATAGTTTAAAAATATTTTAATAATAAGATTATTAGAAAAAAAATAAAATTGTGGAAAAAAAATTAGAGCTCAAAAACATCTTTTTCTTTAGGTATATAAACATCTATAGCTAATTCGTCCATTATTTTTGTTTTAAAAATCCTTTTAACCTCATTATCTCCATGGGTTAAAAAAATCTTTTTAAGGTTAAATCTTTGAGGAAAAAGCCATTCTAAAATTCCTTCTTGATCTCTATGAGCTGAATAAGAAAAAAGACTTAAAATTTCAGCATTTACTTTATAAGGTTTTTCATCAATAAAAATTTCTTTTATTCCTTCTAAGATTTTTCTTCCAAGAGAATTTTCTGCTTGAAAACCAACAAAAAGTAAAGTTGTTTTTTCATCTTCTATATATCTTTTAAGTAGATATAAAATTCTTCCACCGGTAACCATCCCAGAGCCAGCTAAAATAATTTTTGGTGGGGATGAGAAAAAAATTTCTTTTTCTTCATCTTTTTCATAGATTATCTTGACATAACTTTTTTCAAAAATTCCTTTAGTTAAAATTATATTTTTTGCTTCTTCATCTAAATAATCTGGATATTTTTCATAAATTTTTGAAATTCTAAAGGCTAAAGGACTATCTAAGAATACTTTTATCTCGGGAATTTTTTTATTTTCTATAAGTTCCTGAATATCAAAAATAATTTCTTGAGCTCTTTCTAGGGCGAAAGTTGGAATAATAAGATTTCTTTTTTCTTTTATTACTTTTTCTATAATTTTTTCTAAAATTTCTTTTCTTTTCTCTAAGTTCTCATGATTTCTATCACCATAAGTAGATTCTAAAACTAAATAATTTGTTTCTGGAAGAGGTTCTAAGTCTTTATCTAAACTTTTAAATTTGTTTCCTAAATCACCAGAAAAAACTATTTTTTCCTTTGTTCTTTTATGAGTAAACAAAATAAAAGCTGAACCTAATATATGGCCAGCATTAAAAAATTCTACTTCAAATTCTTCTGTTTCTATTTTTTGATGGTATTCAATTTTTTTCCATAAAGATAAAATCTTTTCTATATCTTTTTCTTCATAAAAATTTTCTTGATTATAAAACTTACAATTTTCTTCTATCACCTTTAAGGAATCTTTCAAAATTTCATAAGCTAAATCTTTTGTAGGTGAAGTGCTAAAAATTTTTCCTTCAAATCCTTCTTTTAAAAGTTTAGGCAATCTACCAATATGATCTAAATGAGCATGTGTTATAAAAACATATTTTATTTCTTTAGGATCATAAGAAAATGACTTAAAATTTTCTAAATCACAAGTTCTTTCTTTCTGAATTAAACCACAATCAACCATTATCTTTTCTTTATCTCCTTCTAAAATAAAATTTGATCCTGTAACTGTACTTACACCTCCATAAAACCTTATTTTCATACTCTTCTTTTTTTTTCAAATCTTTTTTTTATTCTAAGCAAATACCATAACTTGGTAATTAAAAAAAGAATCCCGGATTTTTCTTCAAATAATTTTAAACTAAAAACCTCTAAAATTCTAGAGACACGGTTTAAGCGTTGCGGATAAACAGGATTATCTAAAATTAGCAGAGGGATTCTAATTTTTCTTTCTTTTTCATCGAAAGATGAGATTTCTGGATTATAAGAGGGTATAGGAACAGAAATTAAAATTTCTTTGCCTTCTTTTTTGATTTTAAAATATTTTCTATAAAACTGTCTAAAAAGATAAGGATCGTTAAATATATAATCTGTATCACCTAAGGTTAAATAAATATATCCATCTAAAAACTCACTTGGTAGAGTTTCTACTTCTACATCTTCCGGAATTTGAAGCTCTAGATAATAAACTTTAAAACGAAAGGTGTTGTATGGAGTCTCATTATCATATTTAATTTTTTTTGTTTTATCAAAAGGAAAACCAATTAATTCTATATTATCACCTTCTTTTAATGATATTCTTTGTTTGTCCCAGTATAAAAAATAAATTTCTAAACTTGAAGATTCTGAAGATTCTTCAATTGATACTTTTGCTAATTCAAAATCAAAAACATCTATATTGTTTATAAAACTTTTTAAATTTTCAATAATTTCTAAATAGAGATCTTTTTCTATTTCTTCTCCTTCTTTTAAAGAAAATTCTTTTAAAAAATGTATGAAACGATTACCAAGATAAAAAGCGATTGAATAAAGAGGAAAAGAGGCTAAACCTATAACAAGAATTCTTCTCTTATGAAATTCCAGAAGATCGATCCAAAAAGATTTTTCTTGATTTAAAAGCCAATTTCTCAAATTTTCTAAATTTTGTATTTTCACCTTTTGATTTTTTAAAGTGTCTAATATATATTGTCTTATAAATGGAATTATGATTATTTTAGGTAATTTAATATCGAATTTATTTTGAATCTCTTTTAAAATATCCAATAAAAATCCATTAGGAATTTCAATTTCTATTTCGGGCTCTCGTTTTCTTTCGAAAAAATTTCTCATTTTTATCATTTTATAATTTTATAATTAAAATAATGCGAAAAGAAGTTTCTGCAGGAGCAGTTATTTTTTATGAAGAAAAAAAAGAAAGAGAGTATTTACTTTTGAATTATAAATCAAAAACAAGACATTGGGATTTTCCTCGTGGTCATGTAGAAATTAATGAAAATCCAGTAAGGGCAGCCTTAAGAGAAATTAAAGAAGAGACTGGCTTAAGGGTAAAAATAATTAGAGGCTTTCAAGAAAGTTTTTACTTTCATTTTAAAAATAAGGGTGAAATTGTAATTAAAGAAGCTATTTATTTTTTAGCTAAAGCAAAAACAAAAAAGGTAATACTTTCTTCAGAGCATAATGGTTATGTTTGGCTTCCTTTTAAAATGGCTTTAAATTTAATTACTTTTGAAGAGCCGAAAGAAATTTTAAAAAAAGCGGAAAAATTCTTACAAAAATTAAAAAATGAAAAAGGGATTTACGCTGCTTGAAATTTTAACGGTAATTTTCCTTTTAATGGTGATTTTGGGTATTACCATTATTACTATTAATCCTTATGCTTATTTTCAACGAGCTAGAGATTTTAAAAGAATAAATGATTTAAAAGCACTAGAGATAGCTATAAATACTTATATTAATGCAGCCTCGACTCCGGTTTTAGCTCCTTCGGGAAGAAATGTAGGTGAAACAAATCAAGGTATTTTTATTTCTGTTCCTTTTGATAAAGAGGATAAAAGAAGCATTTCTGTTGGCGGATTTTATATTGTTCAAGCAAGTTCGACTAATTATTTAAAAATTAATGGTAATGGTTGGCTTCCTATAAATTTTTCATCTCTTCCCTACCCTCCTTTAACTTCTTTACCTATTGACCCTATAAATTCATACTCAAGAAAATATTTTTATTCTTATGTAGCCTCTACTTCCCAAAGGATTTTTGAAATTAACGCTAATTTAGAATCTTCAATCTTTAAATCTGGAGGTGGAGATGATTATACCAGTACTGATTTAGGTGATAATCCAAATATTTTTGAAGTTGGAAATAGAAAAAATTTAATGCCTAACAGTCTTTACTAGAAGAAGACATAAAAGAATTAATAAGATTTCTAAAATTATGGGAAAAAGATAATTTTTGTTTTTCAATTTAAAGTGATATTTTTTATGAAATTCTAAATAAAAATTTAAAAGTTTAGATTTAGGAAAAAAAGATTTTATAGTAAATGAAATAATATCTGGAAGAAGCGCTCCTAAACCACCCAAAAAAGCAATTTTTTGTTTTTCTAAAGAAAACTCGCCTAAAAAATAAAAAGTTAAAAAAAAGAAGAAAGCAAATTCAAAAAGAAAAAGTGACCAAGCTTTAAAATCCCAATTTTTAATAGATTCGTATTCTTTTTTACTAAAAATGTTTAAATCTAAATGAGGTAAAAGATCTTCTAAATGATGAATAATAAATCCTAAAATTAAAGAAAGGGGGATAGGGGGTGAAATTTTTAGTGAAATAATCGAAGCGGAAAAAAAGTGAATTCCTGCAAGCATTAAGCTTTTACATAATCAACCAATTTTTGCCAAATCTCAGGGTAATTTTTAGCTAATTCACTTAAAACTTTTCTATTAAGATTTATGTTCTTTTGTTTTAAAAGATGAATAAATTTTGAATAGTTTAAACCAAAGGGTCTTACACCAGCATTAATTCTTACTTGCCAAAGCCTTCTAAAATCTCTTTTCTTTTGTTTTCTTCCTTGATAAGCGTGTCTAAAAGCATGTAAAATTGCCTCTTTAGCAAATTTTTTCTTTGTCGAATAAGGAGCTCTAAATCCTTCTGCTAATTTTAATATTTTCTTTCTTTTTTTATTTTTTATAACTCCTCTTTTTACTCTTGCCATTTTAAAGAAAATTTTAACATAAAAAATGTAAAATTAAAAGAAATGGCAGAGATTACAAGAAGAGAACTTTTAAAAAAATTTTTTTCAGGAAGAGGGAGAGAAAGGAATAAAGAAAGCATTTCAAAAGAAAATAAAAAAACTAAAGTCATTACAAGAAGAGAATTTTTAAGGGGTTTAATTTCTTTTTTAATAGGATTAATTTTATTTAGAGGAGAAAAGGAAGTTAAAACGAAAAAAGAAACTGAATGGCAAAGTCCTGGAGATGAATATATAAAAAGCAAAAATATAGATGAAATTTTTAAAGGAGTAGGGGGACCAGAAACTTTAGGCGAATTCTACAAGGAATTAAATAATCCAGAAGAGCTTAAAAGATTAAAAG
Organism: Patescibacteria group bacterium; assembly: GCA_036741875.1. Lineage (GTDB taxonomy): Bacteria > Patescibacteriota > Minisyncoccia > UBA6257 > HR35 > HRBIN35. The sequence continues at coordinate 5,415 of DAINRM010000003.1, forward strand.
GTTCATTCCCCACTCATGTACCAACACCTACAGCTACACCAATTACTACAAAAACTTATGTACCAACACCTCCAGATGGTTTAGAAACTTCTGAAATAATAAACATTACTCCTGAATCAATTACAACGAAAGTAATTTATAGAGGTAAACCTGGAACAAAAAAAATTGCTATTACTTTTGATGATAGTGCTAATAAAGAATTTCTAAGAGAACTTTTACAAATTGCAAAAGAAAATAATATAAAAATGGTTTGGTTTTTAATTGGAAGAACGATTGATGGTGAAGAAGCAGAAATAATAAAAGAGGCTTTGGAATCAGGTCTTATAAGAATAGGAAATCATTCATTTAATCATAATATCTCAGAATTTTCTAAATTAAATATTCAATATATAGAAAATGAAAAAAACAGTTGGCTTAAAAGATTCAAAGAAATTGGTTTTTCTGAAGATCAACTAAAACTTTATTTTAGACCACCTGGAGGTGCTGGGGGTTATAGAGGAGGAGACAAAAGATTACTTAGAGTTCTTTCTAAAAATGGATATCGATATCTTTGTATGTGGGATACAGAATTTATTTATACAATTAGAACAAAATTTAATGGAGAATATAATGTAGAAAATTTACTTGAAATCTTAAAAAACAGTATTTATTCAACAGGAGGAGGAAATTTAATTCTTTTTCACTTTAACAAGATCGATTTATCAGCACTCAAAACTATATTACCAGAACTTATTAAAAATGGATTTGAGTTTGTGTTTCCTGAGGAACTTTAAAATTCTTCTTCATCTTCAGATAATTCTTGGTTTGCTTCTTCTTTTTCTTTTGCTTTTTCTGGAAGTTCAGAAACAACGGCTTCGGTAATTAAAAGAAGACTGGCTACTGAATGAGCATTTTCTAAAGCAACTCGGGTTACTTTGGTAGGATCAATAACACCCGCTTGAAAAAGATCTTCATAAGTAAGAGTTAAGGCATTTAAACCAAATCCTTCTTTTCCGTTTTTTACTTTATCAACAACAATAGAAGGATCAAGACCAGCATTTTGAGCAATTTGTCTTAATGGTGCTTCAACTGCCTTTTTGACAATATTAGCTCCAATATATTCAGCAATATTTTCTTTAGCTAATTTTTCAATAAGCTCTTCAAGTTTAGGAAGAGTTCTGACTAAAGCCACACCACCTCCAGGAACAATACCTTCTTCTAAGGCTGCTTTGGTTGCTGAAATAGCATCTTCAATTCGGTGTTGTTTTTCTTTTTGTTCGACTTCTGTTGGTGCTCCTACTTTAATAACAGCTACACCTCCTGAAAGTTTAGCTAATCTTTCTTGAAGTTTTTCTCTATCATATTCAGAAGTTGTTTTTTCAAGTTGAGCTTTTATTTGTTGAATTCTTTTTTCAATATCTTCTTTTTTGCCCTTTCCACCAACAATAGTAGTTGTATCTTTAGTAACAATAACTTTATCTGCTTCTCCTAACATATGGAGATCAGCATGTTCAAGTTTATAACCCAATTCTTCAGAAATAACTTGACCTCCAGTTAAGATAGCAATGTCTTGAAGCATTTCTTTTCTTCTGTCACCAAAACCAGGAGCTTTAACAGCTACAGAGATAAGTGTTCCTTTAAGTTTGTTAACAACCAAGGTAGCTAAAGCTTCACCTTCAATATCTTCAGCAATAATTAAAATTTGCTTTCGGCCTGATTGTAAAACTTTTTCTAAAAGAGGCACAAGTTCATGAATAGAACTTAATTTTTTATCAGTTATCAAAATAAGCGGTTTTTCTAAAACAGCTTCCATTTTTTCTGGATTGGTAATCATATAAGGACTAACATAACCTCTGTCAAATTGGAGTCCTTCCACAATTTCATACGAAAGGCCAATTGTTTGTGATTCTTCAACGGTTACAACACCATCTTTACCAACTTTATCAATAATTTCAGCAATGAGTTTTCCAATTTCCTCGTCTCTTGAAGAAATGGTAGCAACATGCATAGTGTCTTCTTTGTCTTTCACTGGTTTAGAGATTCTTTTAAGTTCTTCAATAACTACTTTAACTGCTTTTTCCATTCCCTTTTGCATACCAATAACATCAACTCCAGCAGTAGCATTTTTAAAACCTTCATTTATCAAAACCTTAGCTAAAAGTGTAGCTGTGGTGGTACCATCTCCAGCAATATCATTTGTTTTTTCAGCAACTTCTTTAACAAGTTCAGCACCAATTTTTTCTATAGGATCTTTAAGTTCAATTTCTTTAGCAATTGTAACTCCATCTCTGGTAATAATAGGCGTTCCGTAACCTTTATCAATAACCACTGCTCTTCCCTTAGGTCCTAAAGTCACAATAACCGCGTTAGCTAATTTATTAATTCCTTGGAGAAGTTTTTTTCGAGCAATGTTTTTAAAATTTACTTGTTTGGCCATTTTAAAATAAAATTTAAATTGCGACCTTATTCTTCAATGATAGCCATAATATCATCGTCCCTGACAAAATAATATTCTTTATCATTAACTTTAATTTCATCTGGAGCGTATTTTTTAAAAATAACTATTTGTCCGGGTTTGACAGAAACAGGCATTCTTTCTCCTTTTTCATTTAATTTCCCTGGTCCTACAGCAATAACTTTACCTTTCATAGATCTTTCTTCCTGAGCAGAAGGAGGAATATAAATACCACCTTTAGTGACCTCTTCTTGTTTTATAGGTTCAATTAAAATAAAATCATGAAGAGGGGTGATTTTCATTTTAAGACATTTTAAAATTTTTAAGGCGACCTAATTTTCTAACTAATCAGGGTTTAAAAACCAAAAGAGAAAAGATTTTATACTATATGTATATTATAATTATAACATAAAGCCGGCGTAGCTCAGTGGCAGAGCGACCGCCTTGTAAGCGGTAGGTCGTGGGTTCAAATCCCACCGCCGGCTCAAATTTAATGAAAAAAGGTTTTACTTATATTGAGCTTACTTTAGTTCTTTTTCTTTTACTTGTTATTGGTGGTATAATTTTTTCTGTCATTAGAGTCAAAGAATATTTCTCTATATCAAGAGATTTAAAAAGAATAAACGATTTAGAGGTTTTGTTTAATGCTTTAAAATCTTACTCACAATCTACTTCAAAACCTGATTTAGATGGTCCCTATCTTGATTTTAGAGGTATTGATGAGGTTTGGGCAACTATATTTATTTCTGTTCCTTTAGAATTAGAAACTTTTCCTACTTCAGCCTGCGTTTATGAAGAAAGAAGCTATGCTGTTTTTCAAGCCGATAAAAATAATTATTTGAAAATTGATGGTAGGGGGTGGATACCTGTTGAGTTTAACAAAATTAATCCGCCTCCATTTTCTTCATTACCTGTTGATCCTTTAAATAAGTATTCAAAAGGTTTTTACTATTTATATGCTTTTAGAAGAAATCCTCTGCAATTTGAAATTTCGGCTGCTTTAGAATCTCAAGATTTAAGATATGGAGGTAAAGGAGATAAAGTAAGTACTGATAACGGCAATGATTCTTATAGATTAGAAATAGGAACAAATTTGGATTTAATTCCTCCTTTTCCACCTCCATCTTTTTAGTTTTTTGAATTAAAATAAATAAAAGTGGAGGGGTGCCGGAGTGGACTAACGGGACGGCCTGGAGAGCCGTGGCCCCCTTTCGGGGTCTCGTGGGTTCGAATCCCACCCCCTCCGCCTTCAAAATTTTTATATTTTTATTTTTTTAAATAAAGGCTCTAAAGAAGTTATTTTTATTTTTTCTGCTTCTCTTAAATTTAAGAGATATTTATCTTTTCCTATTTCGTAATTTATTTCTTCAAGTCCCATTCTTTTTCTTATCTCTGAGGAAAAATTTGGTAAAAAGGGATTTAAAAGATAAGTAAGATTAGAAATTAAAAGAAGGGAGTTGAAAATAATTTTTTTAGCAAATTCTCTTTCTTTTTTCCATGGTTCATTTTTTTCTAAATATTTATTTCCTTCTCTAACAAGATCTAAAATTAAATTAAATGATTTTGTTTCTTCTCCAAAGAAAATTATTTTTTTAACCTCATCATAAACATTTTTAATTTTTTCTATAATTTCATTATCATATTCTTTTTTGTTTATTTCATTTCCAAGTTTTTCTTTATAAAAAGTAAAAACTCTTTGGAAAAAATTTCCTAAATTGTCGTTAAGTTCGTTATTTATTTTCTCTTCAAAATCTTTCCATTTAAAATCAGAATCTTTATTTTCTGGGAAGATAGAAATTATGTAAAATCTTACATAGTCAGGACCGTATTTTTCTCCAAATTCTAAAGAATCAATAATAATACCTCTGCTTTTAGAAAATTTCTGTCCCTCAAGAAAAAGAAAATTGTTTACCCAAGGAAAATAAGGTAAATTGAAATTCATATGTTGTCCAAGAAGCTGACCGGGCCAAAAAAGAGTATGAAAACTAAGATTGTCCTTACCCATAAAGTAGTAATGAAAACAATTTTCATTTTGCCAAAACTCTCTAAAATCCCTATTATTTTTATTTGCCCATTCGACTGAAGCAGAAAAATAACCAATAACCGCCTCAAACCAAACATAAAAACGTTTATGCTTAAAAGATTCTAATTTCATTTCATCAGGAATTTCTTTTTCAGGAATTTCTATGCCCCAATCAAGATCTCTGGTAATAGCTCTGGGTTTTAAACCTTCTTTAAGCCAGGCAAGTGATTCTTCATAAACCCATTTTCGCCAATGCTTTTGTTCCTTAACATAACTTTCTATAAGAGGTTGAAGTTTAGCATAATCTAAAAAATAATGCTCTGTTTCTTTTAAGATAACATGTTTTTTAGTTAATTTACTTACAGGATTTATAAGTTCTCCAGGGTTTAAAACTTTTCCGCATTTTTCACATTGATCTCCTCTTTGCTCTTCGCCTCCACAAAAAGAACATTTTCCTTCGACATATCTATCTGGTAAAAACCTATTTTCTTCTGGAGAAAAATACTGAAGTTGCTTAGCTTTAAAAATATAGCCATTTTTTAAAAGTCTTAAAAAAAATTCTTGAGTTATTTTTTTATGGTTTTCTGTAGTTGTAGAGGTAAAAATATCAAAAGTTAAGTTATAAAGTTTTAAAAGATAATGGATTTTAGGCGTATATTCACTGACAATATCTTCTGGCTTAACACCTCTTTTATCAGCTTCAACAGTAATAGGGGTTCCGTGACAATCTGTTCCGGAAACCATAAGAGTTTCATAACCACATAAACGACAAAAGCGAGAAAAAATATCAGCAGGAAGAAGATAACCAGCTAAATGTCCTATATGCAAATCTCCGTTAACATATGGCCAAGCAGCACCTATAAAAATTTTTTGCATAAAAATTATTTTACCAAACTAATCAGAAATTCTGTAAATTTCAGCTCCTACTTTTGTAAGTTTTTCTTCAATTTTTTCGTAACCTCTGTCAATTTTCTCCGCTTCATGAATAATTGTTTCTCCTTGAGCTACAAGACCAGCAATAATTAAACTTATTCCTGATCTAATATCTAGGGACTTAACTTCTTTTCCATAAAGAGGTGTGGGACCAATAATAATAGCTCGATGGGGATCTAAAAGTTCTGTATTCGCACCCATAAGATTTAGTTCGTTCAAATAAGAAAATCTATTTTCATACATCCAATCATGAATTAAAGTAACACCTTCTGCTTGGGTAGCTAAAACTCCAAAGGGTGGTTGAGCATCAGTGGGAAATTTAGGATGATAACCAACCTGAATTTTTGTTCCTTTGAGTTTAGAAGGTTTAACAATAATAGTTTTCTTTTTAATTTCAAAATTAACATTCATTTCTTTAGCTGTCAAAAAAACGGAATCTAAATCTTCTAAAGGAGCGTTTTCAATAGTAAGATGACTTCGAGTAGCTGAAGCTAAGGCTAAAAAGGTGGCTGTTTCGATGTAATCATAGGGAATTTCAAAAAATATTTCTTTTTTTATATTTTTACTTCGAGAAACAATAACAAAATGTGTGCCTAAACCTTTAATCTTATACCCTAATTTTTGAATAAATTTTTCTAAGGAAATAACATGCGGTTCCAAAGCTAAAAGTTTAAGTCTGACAGGTTTAGGTGAAAAAACGCTTGCCATTAAAACAACTTCACTAGCTGTTACGCTTATCTCTTTCAAAATCACCTCAAAAGACTTAAATTTTTTAAATTCACCTTCAATAATTCCATTTTTAATTTCAATTTCTGCTCCTAATGTTTTTAAAGCTTCAAGATGGGTTGTTATAGGCCTTGCTCCAATAATATCTCCACCAGGAAGAGATATTTTTACTTTTCCAAAACGAAATAAAAGAGGTGCTAAAAGTAAAATAGAAGCTCTTAATTTAGAAACGAGAGGCGTTAAAAGATCGGTATATTCTATATTTTTAGTATTTATGATCACCATTGAATCATCTCTTTCAATTTCTGCACCTAACATTTTTAAAATTTCAAGCATAACTTCAACATCGCTTATCTGAGGAACATTTTTTAAGATCACTCTACCTGAAACCAAAAGAGAAGCAGAAATTAATGGAAGAGCAGCATTCTTGGAACCGCTAATTTTGATTTTACCTTCAAGTTTTTTTCCTCCTTTTATTAAAAATTTAGCCATTTTACTTTAAAGATTTTAAAAAAAGATAAATTAAAAGACCTATTAAAACACCTACAGAATTTAAAATCCAAAACCTAACAACAATTTTTGGTTCTTTCATTCCTATGGCTTTAAAATGATTATGGACAGGAGAGGAAAGAAAAATTTTTCTTTTAAAAATCTTTTTAGAAAAAACTTGTAAAATTACTGAACCTGATTCTCCTACTAAAGTTATACCTATAAATGGCCAAAGAAGGTAAGTACCAGTAAGAAAAGAAATAATAGCTAAAGATGAGCCTACCGAAAAAGAACCATTATTGCCATCAAAAAAAAGAGCTGGATAACTATTAAACCAAAGATAAAGCGTTAAAGAACCTAAAAGAGCCGCAAGGTATGAGGCTAAATTATATTTTTCTTCTAAAAATGAAACAAAAAGAAAAAATAAAATAATAGAAATAGCTGTGCCAGCAAAAAGTCCATCTAAACCATCTATTTCGTTAAAAGAAAGGGTTACAGCTAAAAAGATGAAAATAAAGATAAGAAAAAATAAAAAATATTCAATGTAAAATCTAAAATTTACTAATTCTATAAATTTATAATTAAGCTTTACTAAAAACCACCAAGCAAAAAAAATTCCTAAAGCAGAATAAATTAAAAGTTTTTCCTTAATACCTAATTTGATTTTAAATCTTAATCTTCCTAAAATATCATCTAAAAGACCTAAAACACCTCCTAAAAACAAAGCAAAAATTGGAAGGTAAGTTTCTCTTCTTTCTAAAAAGTTAAGATATTCAAAAAAACCTCCAAATTTTATTTTAAAAAGATAAAAAAAGAGAGCTAATATAATAGGGGGAAGCCAAATAATTATTCCAGCAAGGGTTGGTATATTTTCCTTTTCTTTTAAAATGGTTGAAGCTATTGGTGCTCTTTTAATTCTTTCTTCATTGGCAAACTTATCACCTAATCTAAATTTAAAAGCTAACTTAAGATAAAGAGGAACTAAAAGTAAAGAAAGAATAAAACTCAAAAGAGAATGGGTAATGATTTTAATAATTTGAAAATAAATTTCATAAGTCATAATGATAATAGTTAGCTAAAGATTTAATGATAATTTCTGCATCTTTAAAACGATCTTGAGATTTAAAAAGAACAAGAGAAATAAAAGGAGATTCAGGAAATTTAATAATAAGTGCTAAATTTTCGCCAGACTCAGGAAGATAACCTGTTTTTCCTCCTACAATTATTTTAGAATATTTTCTTAAAAGAATGTTTGTTGTCCAAAGTCTTCTTCCATTAATATCTATATACTCTTTTCTACTTATTTCAAAAATTTCAGGTTTTTTTAAATAAAGTTTTAAAAGAATCTGAGAAAATTCATAAGGCGTTGATGAATTTTCTAAGGAAATACCGGTAGGTTCATAGATTTTAGTATTTTTAAATCCCCAGTTTTTTAAAGTATCATTAATTTTTTCAATAAAATTTTGAACTCCATAATATTCAGCTAAAAGATAAATAGAATCATTGCTTGAAGCAATTAGAGAAGCAGAAAGAAGTTCATTTAGAGTCAATTTTTCTCCTTTTTTAAAATTACCAACTTCCCCGGGTATTTCTAAAGCAGAAGATGTAAAAGAAAAAATTTCATTTTCCTTATAAACTTCTAAAGCAATGTAGGCGCTTAAAAGTTTTGTTAAAGAAGCTAAAGAAAAACTTTGATTTATATTTTTTTCATAGAGAATTTTCCCTGAATCATCCAAAATAATTAACCCTTCAGCAGAAACTTCATCTTTTAAATTAAAAATTTTTTCGTCATTTTTTTTAAACTCTCTAACTTCAAAAAGCGGTGAAATTGTTTTTTCTGGAATTTTATTTGTCGAAAATAAAATAGGGCTTATAAAAAAAAGCCAAATTATAAACATTCTAAGTATATTTTATCTTGAAAATTTAGCTTCTTGGAGTGTTAACTTTAATAGATAAGGCAGCACCAACTGAAGCGCCGATAACCTTACCAATTCTTCTAACCGCATTTATTGTCGAACCTTTTCTTCCTATAATCATAGCTAAAACTTCTCTAGGACCAGTAATTTCCATCAACACTCCTCTTTCATCAACTTTAAAGTTAAAAATAAGTTGATTTACTTTTGAAGAGTCGACCCAAAGAGAAAAAAGAGAACGAAATTTTTCTTCTAAAAGCTTGAGTTTTTCTGTTGACATTTTTTTACCTGCTGGATTTCAGCAGTTTCTTCAAATTAATAGATGACCTTTAAGTAGCCGACGGCGGGATTCGAACCCGCGACCCCCGCATTACCAGAGCGGTGCTCTGCCACTGAGCTACGCCGGCGATAAATTAATTATAAACTAAAATGGTGTTCTTTTAAAACTTTTAAAATCATTTCCGTTTCTTCCTCTTTATTTTTTAAAATTTTTTGCCAAAGTTCTTTACATTTTTTGCATTTACCAGCATCTTTTAAATAAAACTTTTTAATTCTATATATGCTTCTTCGATCTTGAACTAATTGGCTGAAAAGATTATAAAGATGATTTTCCATGGTTTTAATTTAAGAATAATTCGACCTGTTTTTATTTTAACCTTTTTCTAAAAATTTTTTTAAACTTTCTGCTCTTTCTTTTACTTTTTCCTCTTCCCCTCTTCGAGCAAACTCGTATTCATTAAAATCTACAAACAAATATTTTGAAATTAAAGGATAAATTCTTTTAATGATTCTTGCTTTTTCTTGTTCTACTTTTCTATAATCAGGATGACCTTGAGGAGTAGTTCTTAGTTCCACTTCCCAGAAAAATTCTCGAAGGTTTTGATACTGGATAAATCTAATTTTATGTAAAAACAAAACTGTATATTGAGAAACAAAGATATTAATTTTACTTAATTTTTCATAAAGATTTTCAGAAAGCGAGATAATTTTTTCTGCTTCCTTTTCAAGACCTATTTCTTTATAAAAGTCTGGTATTTCAAAGCCTTCTTCAATACTAAAAATTTTATTTATGAGAGTTTGCATTCTATGTCTTTGTAAATCTCTCCAAGCTCCTATATTTGTTTTTATTTCAAATTTTAGATAAACAAGTTCTAAAGCTCTTGGCATTTTTTGCCAGCGATATTTTCTATCTTTTAAAATTTCTTCTAAAACTTCTTCTTTTTCTTGAAGAGAAAGCTTTCTCACTTTACTTAAAACAAAATCAAAGGGTTCTTTAACTAAGGGATAAAGAAGACCAGCTAAAATTTTATTTTCACCATCTTCATCGTAGGCTAAAAGCTTTATATTTTCGTTTAGATCTATTTTTTCTTCTTTCCATTTAATTTTTTCTAAAACCTTAAGTAACCTTAAACTTCTTTCGCCTAAATACTTCTGATAATTTATTGATTCTTCTTTTTCTATCCTTCTTAAAAAAGCAGGTATAACTTTACTTAGCTCTTCATAAGCTCTTTTACCAGCCCATCTTATTTCTTCTAAGGGGTGAAATAAGGATCTATTAATTAAATATTCAAAAGCCTGACCGTTTCCAAAAAAAGAAACTTGACCTAGAGTGGCAAGAGGAAGAATTCTTCTACATTCATCAAAAGTTTTTGCTTTTAAAACCCTTTCTTTTTCTTCAGGGTATTTTTCTATAAGATAATTAAAGTATTTTTCTTTTGAAGCAATATAAAAATCAAAAATAGCATTCATTACTTTTTCATAATCATTTTTTAAACTAGCTTTTTCTACTTCTGGGGGTAAGAAGTAAAGATAATGATTATTTACTTTCTCACCAAAATCTACATATCTTGTTGATTTTTCTATGGGAGCTATACCAATTCTTTGATTTTCAAAATGTTTAATAGCTATTTGTGAAAGAGATGAAAAAACAAGATGAACACCAGCCATTTGAGATATGGAATCATCTCCGTACTCAGCTAACCATTTTATATAAAAATCTCGTGCTTTGGGATTAGCAAATAAAATTTCATAACCATAGCTATGAAGAAAATCAATAAAATTTTTCCAAGCTCTTCCGTATTCTGATTCTAAAAATGGCTTAACAAATTCATTTAAAAAGACAACTCTTAAATCATCTTTGCTTCTTGAAGCTCGAGAAGATAAAGCTCCAACAACTTCAGGAGGAAGTAAAACAACTGAATAAACTGATTTATCTAAGTTAGTAAAAAAGGGCTCTAGGTAATATTTTTCTTCTTCAGTAAATTCAGGTTTTTTAAAAAGAATTTCTTCCATTTTCTAAAAATCTTTCATAATAAATATACATTATTTTTTTAAATAAAGGAAGAGAAACAACTGAACCGTAGGGTACTTCTTCTACAAGTAAAGTAGCACAAAATTCAGGTTTTTCATAGGGACCAAACCCAGAAAAAATAGCATTAAGTTTTTGTTTTCCTAAAATTTGTGGAGAGCCACTTTTGCCAGCTAAAGAAAAAGGAAGATCATTTAAAATCTTAGCCGTACCTTGAGTCACCGTCATTCTCATACCTTTTCTCACTATTTCAAAGTTTTCTTGAGAAATTATATTTTCTTTTAAAATTTCTGGAGTTTTTTTAATTATTTTATTTTCTTCTAAAGAAACAATTTTTTTAACTAAAAAAGGTTTATAGATTTTACCATAAGCAAAATAACAGTTCCAAAGATTTATTTGAAGAGGAGTTACTAAAAGATCTCCTTGACCTATAGAAACGTTATAAGTATCACCGAGTCTCCAAGAAGAAAGATTTTTATTTTGTTCAAGAGGAAGAATACCTCTTTTTTCTCCCAGAAGATCAATACCGCTTTTTTCTCCTAAACCAAATTTTTTAAAATAAAAATTAATTTTTTCAATACCTAAGCCTTTTCTTATAGGAATTTCTTCAGAAGGATAAGGATAACCTCCACCAACAGCATAAAAATAAATATTAACAGAATCAGAAATAGCTTTATAGATATCTGTCCAGCCATGAACTTTATTATCTTTAAAAACAGAATAAACTCCAGGAAAATAAGGATGAGGAATTTTTAATTCTCCCGAAGAATAAATTTTTGTTTGGGGCGTAACTATTTTTTCTTCAAGAGCAGCTGAAGCTATAATGGTTTTAATAGTTGAACCAGGTGAGTAAAGTCCCGAAATGACTCTGTTAAAAAATGGTTTTCGAGGATCATTTAAAATTTTAATAAATTCTTCTTTTCTTTCAAAAAGAGTATTAGGATCAAAAGAAGGATAAGAGATAAGAGATAAAACTTCACCATTTTGAGGATCAGTTAAAACAAAAGCACCACTTTTGTATCCATTTTCTTCAAAATAATTTCTCATTTCTTCATAAACTTTTTCTTGAAAATCTTTGTCTAAAGTAAGATAAATATCTTGACCGGGGAGAGGTTCTTCTTCATAAATTTTTACTAAACCATTTTTTGTTTTTTTAAAAACTATTTTTCCTAATTTTCCCTTTAAAATTTCATCATAATAAGCTTCAATACCTTCTTTACCTTCAAATTCTAAACTATTTTTCTCTGAAAGAGCTACATAACCTAAAACATTACCCCAAGCTTCATTTACGTAATAAACTCTTTTATAACTTGGAATTATAAAAATATGAGGATAGTCTTCTTTTCTTGACAAAATTTTGTTTACTTTATCTAAATCTAAAAATCTAATAATAATTTCATCTCCCCAATAAAAATAAAGAGGTTTTTCTTCTTTTATAATCTCTTCTAAAATTTTCTTTTCATGATCTTCTAACTTTTTAAGATGAGCATAAACATCGTAAGTTTTTTTTGAATCGGCTAAAATTTTTCCATTGCGATCATAAATCTTACCCCTGGGAGGAAAATAGAAAAAAGTTAAATAATTTGATGATTCTAAAATTTCTTTAGCACGATTTTTATAAAAAAATTGAAAATTTAAAAAGTTAAAAATTGTTAAAAGAAAAACAAACAAAAAGAAAAATATCAAATAAGAAAAATTAAATTTTATCGGAGAAAATATTTTTTTACCTGAAGGAAGAAATAAATCATCCATTTTAAATAATCTTTAAAATTAGTTTCCAAAAAGCAAAAAAGATAAAAAGAGGAATAAGGTTATATATAAAAATTTTAAAAGAAAAAAGAAGTGATAGTTTTAAAGAAAAAATTAAAAAGATATTAAAAAAAGTAAAGTAAAGAAATAGAAAAAAATTATTTTCTAAAGGAAATATTTTAGAAAGAATTTTAATAATCAAAAAAAGGAAAGCATAAATTAAAAGAAAAAAACCTAAATTTTTGACATAAAAAAGATCGTAAAAAAATGAAGAGAAAAAAAGAAAGAGAAAAAAATTTTTTTCTTGTGAAGTTATAAAAAAATACCAAAGAAAAAAGTTAGCCCAAAAAATTTGTGGGATAAAAAAACTTAAAAGAGAAAGAAAAACGAGTGAAAAATAAATCATTTAAAGAGATAAAAATTTTTACCATCAAAAATACCTTCTAATTTAACTATTAATTTTTCTTCTTTGTTTGTTTTTTTAATTTCATAAAGACTACCAACCAAAAAGTTAGGAGGAAAGATATTGTCTTGACCATAAGTAAAGATAGGAGAATCTTTTTTTATTTCTCTTGGTGAAGATAAAACAACCTCTAAAAAACCATCACCATTGGTTTCTCCTATTCCTAAAAACTCACCATTGATATCACTAACATTAAATTCAATTTCTGGATAAAGTAAAGATTTAACTACCATAAAGCTTTTATTTTTTTTAAGAACAAAACCTATTAAAGTTAAATTAGAATCAACAATGATATCTCCTTCATTAGCTAAAGGATGAGTTTCAAAATAAAAATAACCATAAGGATCTCTTTTTAAAAATTCTATTTTTTTAAGATTTTTTAATTCGCTAATTTTTTTATTTTCTTCATCGACAGATTTTAAATTAAGCTTTATTTGTGAAAGTTCTTGTAAAAGATTAAAATATTTTTCTTGATAAATATCTTCTTTTTTATTTAAAACAAAAATATTTTCCAAAATATCAGTAAAAATTTTTTGAATTTTTAAAGAAAATAGTTGGATTTTATTTATTTCTTCAGCAAAAACAAAAGTACTTAAACCAAGAAAAATTAAGGCTATGGTAATATAAATTAAAAATAATCTCATTAGAAAGTAAGTAAGATTTTTTGATAACGACTAAAATCTTCTATTATTTTACCAATTCCTCTAATTACTGAAAACTTTGGTTCTTCAATTAAATTAACTTTAACTTTTACTTCTTTTTCTAAAAAAGCATCTATCCCTTCAATTAAAGATCCTCCTCCGCCTAAAAAGAGTCCTAAATTACTTATATCACCTAAAAGATCGGGAGGGGCAGAATTAATGATATCTTTAAGATGATTGGCTATTTCTAAAAGAGATTCGAAAAGACTTTCGCGAAGGTCTTGAGAAGTAAAAACTACTTCTTTGGGAAGTCCGGAATAGATATCTCTTCCTTTAACAACGAAACTTGGTGATGTTTTATTATTTATTGAACTTATAGTCATTTTTATATTTTCTGCCTGACTTTCACCAATGATTACCTCATATTTTTCCTTAAGATAATTTATAATATTTTGATTAAATGTCTCTCCACCAATCCTGATACTTTTACCTATTACAATTCCACCTAAGGAAATTAAGGCGATATCTGTCGTTCCTCCACCAATATCAACCACCAAAAATCCTTTTGCTTCTTCAATCTCTAAATTAGCTCCTAAAGCAAAAGCAATTGGTTCTTCAACTAAATAAACTTTTTTAGCCCCAGCACCAATACCTACATCAATAACTCCTCTTTTTTGAACCTCGGTAAGTCCTAAGGGTACACCAATTAAAAATTTTGTTCCTAAAAGAGCAAAGTATTCTTTTTTAATTTCTTCTAAAAGGTAATTTAAAAAATAAAGAGCTTCATCAAAATTAGTCACAATTCCATGGGTTAGTGGTTTAATTACTTCTATATTTTCAGGATTTCTTCCCAACATTTTTCTTGCTTCCTCACCGATAGCGACAATTAAGTTTTGTCTTTTATTAAAAGCGATTACTGTAGGTACTTCTTTTAAAAATCCTTTATCTTTGAGGTAAAGCTTCGTTGAATGAGTTCCTAAATCTACTCCTAAAAAAATTTCTTTAAGAAATTTAATCATTTTTAATAACTTTGAGCAAAAAGCCAACGACGTTTTGCTTCTTTTTGGCAATAAATACATTTACCTTTTTCTTCATTAAATTCAAGAGGTAAACATCTGGTTGTTGCTTTTGTTTCTTCTTTAATCTTAGTTTCACATTCTTCTCTTTCACACCAAAAAGCACTTAAAAATCCCCTTTTTTCTTCCATAACTTTTTTAAACTCCTCATAAGAATTAACCTCAAATAAATTTTCCAAAGTGAAATTTCTTGATTTTTCTAAAAGATTAGAAAGATATTCTTCTTCTAATTTTTTTAAATTTTCTAAAAGATTTTCTAAACTTAAACTTGATTTTTCACGTATGTCTCTTCTAAAAAAAGTAATTTTCTTTTCTTCTATTTCTTTTTTACCTATTTCTAAACGAAAAGGCGCTCCTTTAAGTTCCCATTTGTTAAATTTAAATCCTGGTGTTTCTTCTGAAATATCATAAAAAACAGAAATATTTTTTTCTTTTAAAACTTCGATAATTTTTTTAGCGAAAAGATCTATTTTTTCATTATTTTCTCCATCGTAAATAGGTACAATGACAAATTCATAAGGAGCTATTTTAGGAGGTAAAATTAGACCATATTCATCTCCGTGAACCATAAAAAGAGCACCTAGTGATCTAGTAGAAAAACCCCAAGAATTTTGCCAAACATATTTTAAAGACATATCTTTGTCTTGAAATCTAATTTCGAAAGGTATAGAAAAGTTTTGACCCAAATCATGAGAAGTACAACCTTGAAGAGCTTTTCCATCGGGCATAAGAATTTCATAAGTAAAAGTTTTAAGAGCTCCTGCAAATTTTTCCGATTCTGATTTTTGTCCAGCAAAACCAAAAATACCCAGATATTCTTGGTAAACCTTTAAATAAACTTCTAAGGCTTTTAAAACTGTTTTCAAAGAATCTTCATGAGTAGCGTGAGCTCCGTGTCCTTCTTGCCATAAAAATTCTGTGTTTCTTAAAAAAGGAAATGGTCTTTTTTCCCAACGAATTACATTACACCATTGATTGATAATTAAAGGAAGGTCTCGATAAGATTTTATCCATCTTGAAAAAGCATCATACATAATTGTTTCCGATGTTGGTCTGACAATAAGCTTTTCACTTAACTCTTCACCTCCAGCATAAGTCACTACAGCTACTTCTGGAGAAAAGCCTTCTAAATGTTCTTTTTCTTTTTTTAAAAACCCCTCAGGAATAAATATAGGAAAATAAGAATTTAAAGCACCAATTTCCTCTTTTATAAATTTATCTAAAATTTTTTGAAGATTTTCCCACAAAGCATACCCATAAGGTTTAAAAATAATGGTTCCTTTTACCGGACCATAATCAAAAACTTCTGCTTCTTTTAAAATTTCTAAATACCATTCAGAAATATTTTCTTTGTTTCTCGGATAAAACATTACTCAAATAATTTTAAAACATCTTTTAAAGTAATAAAAATAAGAAGCAGAAAAAGAAAAATAAAACCTAGGGTATGAATTAAAGCTTCAAATTTAATTTCTAGCCTCTTTTTAAAAGTTACTTCTGTTAAGATAAAAATTAATCTTCCACCGTCTAAAGCTGGAAAAGGAAGTAAGTTAAAAAAAGCAAGATAAAGAGAAAGTGTACCTATAAAATAAAGAACGTAGCCTAAACCAAATTCTTTTATGTTTCGATAATAACTAAAAATACCTATCGGGCCAACAATTTCTGCTTGTATTTTTTCTTTAAAGAAAATACTTTTAAAAATTGAGTAAAAACCAAGAAAAATATTTTTTGTTTGTCTAAAGACTTCATGAGCAGCATACAGAAAATTTAAAGGTAAAGGTTTTTTAACCAACTTAAAATTAGAAAGGTAGATTCCTAAAACAGCATTTTTCTTAAGTGGTTTTTCTGGTATAATGACCTCGAATTTTTCTTCTTTGCCCTCCCTTGTCACCAAAAATAAAACTTTTTCACCAAGATTTTCTTTTAAAAAATTTGAGACTTCTTGAGGATTTTTAAAATAAAAAATTTTGCCTTCTTTTTCTATGCTTTCAATAATATCACCTCTCTTGAAAACATTTTTAAAATGACTTTCTTCTAAAAAACCTGTAATTATTACTTTATCCGAAGATTGTGGAAAGGAAATTAAATAACTTAAAGAAAAAAGAAAGTAAGCTAAAAAAATATTCATAAGAATTCCTCCTGTCACAATAAAAAATCTTATTTTAGGAGAGGAAGCTAAAAAACCACCTTCTTCTATTTCTTCCTCTCCTTTAAGCTTAACAAAACCACCCAAAAGTAGAACTCCTAAACTATATAAGGTCTCACCGATTTTTTTTGTAAAAATAAAGGGAGGAAAACCCAAAGAAAAATGTAAAACAGGAATTTTATATTTTTTGGCAAAAAGAAAATGTCCAAATTCATGAACAAAAATAATTAAATTTAAGAAAAATAGAAATGTAAGGATCTCAATCATAGGATTTCTTTTTCCTTGAGTTGGAAAATTTCTTCGACAGACTTGTTAAATCTTTCTATTTCTTCATCAACTTTTTCTCTTGTTTTATAAAAATCATCCTCAGAAATCTCACCTTTTTCTTTTTTATTTCTAAGTTCCTTTAAAAATTCATCTCTTAATTTTCTAGCTTTAATTCTTATTTCTTCTTTAAGTTCAGCTAAGGTTTTTAAAATTCTCTTCTTTGTTTCTTCTGTTAAAGGAGGAAATTTTATAATCAAAGATTTTCTTTCTCTTGAAAGATTAAGACCGAGATTTTTATTTCTTAATCCAGACTCAATCTCTCCTAAAGAGTTTTCATCAAAAGCTTCAAAACGAAAAGTTAAATGATCTAATTGGGAAATAAAACCTAAAGATTTTAAAGGATAATCTCTACCATAAATTTCGATTTCCAAATTTTCTAAAAAAGAAAGACCTAAACGATGACCTCTAATTTCACTTAATTTTGCTTTAAGTTCACTAACTAAGTTATCTAAATTTTTTTTAAATTCTTGTAACATTGAGATTTTTATTTCAAATTTCGACTCGGTGATTTAATAATTTCTTCTTTAAAATTTTCAAACTCTTTTTGAAAAGATGTTGAGGTAATTAAAATTTTAAATAAGAAAAGAATTAAAACAATCAAAAAAAATTTTTTTAAAGTTTGCCAAGCTTTATCCATAGCTTAAAATTAAACTTGTAAGTTGAAGGAACCAATTATAATCTTGATCAGTTTCACTGTAAAGATCAAGAAGGTCTTTTATTTCAAAGAGATGTTTTTGATTAATTTCTTTTAAAGAAACAGCTTTTTCTATAAGTTCTTTTCTTTTTTTAAGAATTAAAAGCTCAATGATTTCTTTATAAATTTTATTAATTTTTTCGCTAAAATCTAAATTTTTTTCTAAGTCAAAATAGTTAAAAACATTTCTTAAAAGCTCTATTTTTTCTAAGGAAGTTGCTTGAAAATAAAAATTTTTATAAAAAGTAATTTTTTGCTTATTTTTAATAAGATTATATGCTTTACCTGGTTGATAAGGAAAAAAGGAAAAAGCAAAATCAATGTCTGCTTCTGAAAAATTTTTTTCCTTAAGAAATTTTAAAGTAAGTTCTTGAGGAACTAAAGAAAATTTAATTTCTAAACTTCGAGATCTTATTGTAGGTAAAATTTTCTTTTTTTGATGGGAAATAAAAACAAAAAGAGTATCTGAAACTGGTTCTTCAATAGTTTTTAAAAGCACGTTTTGACTTTCTTCTTTAAATTTATGTATTTCATCGATTAGAATAATTCTTTTATTTTTTGGTTTAGTTAAAGTAATTTTACCTATGAATCTGGCTGAATCGATACTAAAAATTTTTTTATCTGATTTAAAGATTATATATTCCCATTCATTTTTTTTGTCTTTTAAAATTTCTTTCACAAAAGAAAATTTTCCTATTCCTTCAGGACCAAAAATTAAAAGAGCTCCTCTTTTTTCTAATAATAACCATTCTTTTACTAAGTTTTGTTCTTTTTCATTACCATAAATCATGAAGTTAATCTTTTATAAATATCAATTTTTTCTAAGACCTTACCTGTTCCTCTAGCTACAGCAAAAAGAGGATTTTCAGCAATAAAAGTTTTAATAGAAGTTTGTGAAGAAATAAGTTCGTCAATTTTTCTTAAAAGAGCTCCACCACCAGAAAGAACAATACCTTTTTCCATAATGTCAGCCACAAGTTCTGGTGGTGTATTGGCTAAAACTCTCTTAATGCCACTGATAATTTCTTTAAGTTCCTTTTGAAGAGCTTCAGCTACATGAGAAGAAGTTATCTCCACACTTTTAGGAAGTCCGGTTAGATAATCAATGCCATTAACAATCATTTTAAGATCTTCTTGATTTTTATGATTTTTAAAAGGTAAAGCACTGCCTATTTGGATTTTAATCTGTTCTGCAGTTCTTTCTCCTATAGCTAAATTAAATTTTCTTTTAAGATACTCTCTAATAGCTTCATCCATTTTATCGCCAGCAATTTTAAGAGATTCAAAAGTCACAATACCACCTAAAGAAATAACAGCTATTTCTGTAGTTCCTCCTCCGATATTGACAATCATATTTCCTGAAGGTGTTTGAATAGGCATTTCTGCACCAAGAGCAGCTAAAAGGGGTTCTTTGATAGGATAAACTTCACGAGCACCAGCTTCAAGACCTGCATCAATGATAGCTTTCTTTTCTGTAGAACTAATACCTGCAGGTACAGAAACAACTAAAGTTGGTTTAAAAAATTTAGTGATTTTGATTTTATTTAAGAAATATTTTAAAATAGCTAAAGTAGCTTGGTAATCAGCAATAACACCCTCTTTAAGTGGTCTATAAATCTTAATTTCTCTGGGGGTTTTACCGATCATCTCTTTAGCTTCTCTACCAACAGCAATAATTTTTCTAGATTTTTCATCATAAGCAACAACCGTGGGTTCGCTAATTATCACTCCTTTTTCTGGAAGATAAACGTTAGAATTGGCTGTACCCAGGTCAATACCTATTTTAAGAAACATGGATAAAAAAATTTATCTAATTGCTAATATTATACCATTAATTACGTTGCCTCCCAACTCTCCTGATTACTTTACCTATTTTACCGAAAAGACTATAAATAAAGGAAACATTGTTGAAATTGATTTTAGAAAAAAGAAGGTTTTAGGTATTGTTTATGAAATAAAAAGTTTAGAAAAGGTAAGAAAAGATATTTTAGAAATTTTACCTAAAATTAAAAAGGTTTTAAGGGTTGTTAAAGAAAAGAGTCTTATTGACGAAGATGAGTTTGAATTTGCTAAATTCTTGTCTAATTATTTTGGTTTTTCCTATTCTTCTGTTTTTAATTTTTTTTTCTTTCCTTCAAAAAAATTTTTAGATTTAAATTTTGAAGAGATTAAACTAAAGAAAAAAAGAGATTTTAAGATTAATTTTTTTGAAAATTTGAACTCAAAAATATTAAGAAAAAAAAGAAGTTTAATCATTGTTCCTGAAAAAAGTTTTTCTAAAGAAGTTGAAGAGTTTTTAAAAAAAGAAGG
Source organism: Patescibacteria group bacterium (assembly GCA_036741875.1). GTDB lineage: Bacteria > Patescibacteriota > Minisyncoccia > UBA6257 > HR35 > HRBIN35. Next base: position 25,644 of record DAINRM010000003.1, read on the forward strand.
TGTCTCTTATAAAATCTTCATTCCTCCATGGAGCAAAAACAAAATTGAAGAAATTTCAAGGGAACTTATTGAGAATAAAAAAATTGCCTTAATTATTTCTAAAAATTTGATTTTTTTGCCCTGGAAAAATATAGATCAAATAGTAGTTTATCGAGAAGGAAGTTTTTTCTACTATGACTCTTTTAAAAAAATAAATTTTGATTATCGAGAAATAATTAAAAAACTATCTGAAATAAAAAAAATCGAACTAACTTTTATAGATAAATTTCCTAGTTTAGAAAAAATAAAAGCTTTAAAAATAAAACCTTCATTAAATTTAAAATTCAATGTCTTAAACAGTTTAGATGAAGCCCTGCAAAGCATTAAAAATTTTTCAAGGGTTATTATCTTTCTTCCGCAAAAAATTTCTTCAGTAGTAAGATGCTTAAATTGTTTTAATTTGCTTAAATGCCCCAAATGTGAAGGTAATCTTTTTTTTGACGAAGGAAAATTTTTTTGTTTTCAATGTCTTAAAGAAGTTAGATTAGAAAAAAATGAATGTCCTTTTTGTTTAAAACCCCTAGAAATATCTTTTAAAAAAATAGGTGCTAGAGTTTTATATGAATATCTTAAAAAAAATTATCATGAGGTTTATTTAGTAGAAAAAAAAGGTAAAAAGTTTTTTGAAAATATTGAAAAAAAAGAAAGATTTATTCTTTTAGGAAGTTTAAGTTTAATTTCTGGTTATTTAAAAGAAGCTGATGTTTCTTATTTCTTTAATTTTGAAAATTTTTATCTCTCCTCGGATCCCTTTTTAAGAGAAAAGTATTTAAGAATTTTGAATTTTTTAAAGGAAAAAACAAAAAGAGTATTTTTAATTTCTTCAATAAGAAATCCTGAATGGGAAAAGTCTTTTTTAGAAGGTGATTACATAGAAAAACTTCTTAAAGAAAGGGAACTTCTTCGGTTAAATCCTTTTTACAAAGTAATTAAGCTTATTAAAAGTTCAAGTAATTTTTATCTTCTTCAAAATAATATGGTTAAAATTTCTAAAGAACTTAAAGAAAAAATTAAAGGAAAGGATGTAGAAGTTTTAGGACCTATTTTTTCTAAACCTTATCGGATAAAAAAAAGATTTTTCTTAGAAATAATTCTCAGAAGTCAAAAAGAAGAAATAAAAATAAGAGAAATTGTAAAAGAGTATGGTTTTGAAAAAATTAAAATTAATCCTTTAGAGATTTAATTTACTTTTAACCTCTTCCCAAATTCTTTTATGAACCTCTTTGACATTTCCTTCTCCATTAATTTCTTTTATTTCTCCTCTTTTTTTCAAAAAATTAATAGCGGGTAAAGTATACTTTTTAAAAAACTCAAGTCTTATTCTAATTTTTTCTTCTACATCTAAATTGTCTTCTCTTTTTCTTAAAAGAGCTCTTTTAAAAACTTCTTCTTCACTTATTTTGAGATAAATAAAAAGATAATTTAATTTTAACTTTTTAACTAGGTTAAGATAAGTTTTGGCTTCTTTGATGCTTCGAGGACCGCCTAAAATAATAAGGCTTTTTTTGTTATCTAAGTTTTTCTCTATTCTGTTTTTCATAAGATAAGAAACTAAATCAAAAGAAACAAGTCTTCCACTAAATCTATTTTCTTTTTCCTTTTTAATGTTAATATTTTTCTTCCCTACTTTTAAATAGTTCTTTTTATAACTTTTGAAAAATTCATCTAAAACCTCCGAAACATTTATTTTTTTAGCTTTAAGTTTTTTAGCTAAAAGTGAAGCTTGTGTATCTTTACCAGAAGCAGGTTCTCCTGTTAAAAAAACTACGATTTTTTTAAATTTCATATCTTCTTAAGGAAATTTCAGCTTCTACTTGTTTGATTGTTTCTAGGGCTACAGAAATTAAAATAAGAAGTGAGGTTCCTCCTATAGCTAAATATTGTGTTTGGGTAAGATAAGAAGTAAGGTAGGGTAAAATAGCTATAAAACCTAAAAATATACCACCAAAAAAATTTATTTTATTAATAGAGTCAGTTAAATATTTTTCGGTTTCTTTTCCTGGTCTAATTCCTGGAATAAAAACACCACTTCTTTGAAGATTTTTAGAAATTTCTTCTGGATTAAAAACTGTATGGGTGTAAAAATAAGTAAAGCCGAAAACTAAGAAGAAATAAACAAAAATAAAAATAAAAGGATTATTTAAAATTTTAATTAATTCTCCAGCAAAATAATTCAAAAATTCCAATTTAAAAAGATATAAAAATTGAGCTAAAGTTTGTGGAAAAGCAATAAAAGCCAAAGCAAAGAAAATAGGAATCACGCCTGCTTGCGTTATTTTTAAAGGAAGATAAGTTGAAGCACCACCATATATTCTTATTCCCGCTACTCTTTTAGGAGAAACAAGAGGTATTCTTTTTTCTGCTTCATTGATAAAAGTAACTAAAACTATTAAAGAAAAAGCTAGAATAAGAAAAGGTATGTAAATTAAGAATTTTTCATAAGTAAAGGTTGTAAAAAATAAAAATAATGAACCAGCAAGAGAAGAAATGATACCTGTAAAAACAATTAAAGAAATACCATTTCCAAGTTTTTGTTCAGTAATAAGTTCGCCAATCCACATAATAATAAGAGAGCCAACAGTCAAAATAAAAGCATCTCTCAAGATTTCAAAAAAAGATTCAAAAACAACTAAATTATTTAAACTTAAAAGGTTAAGAAAACCTATTCCTTGGATAAAGGAGATAACAGCAGTAAGATATCTGGTATATTGATTTATTTTGTATCTTCCATATTCACCTTCTTCATGATAAAGTTTTTTAAGTTTAGGAACAACAGAAGTTAGAAGTTGAATAATAATTGAAGCAGTAATATAAGGGCTTACACCTAAAAGAGCTATAGAAGCATTAGCCAAAATACCTCCAGAAAAAATATTAAGAAGCCCTAAAAATTGGTTGGCTGAAAAAAGTTCTTTATATCTTTCTAAATCGACATCTGGTAGAGGAATATGAGCAAAAAATCTATAAATAAAAAGTAAAAGTAAGATAATCAAAAATCTTTTTCTAAGATCCTTTATTTTAAAAAGATTAACAAAAGCTTTAAAAAACTTCATCTTATCTCGCTTTGGCTTTTTTTAATTTCCTCTAAAGCTTTTTTAGAAAAAATTAATTCTTTAGAAAAAATTAATGGTTTTGTCAGTGTCCCCTTGCCTAAGATTTTGATTTTAAAGGTTTTCCAACTTTTAGGAATCTTAATTATTTTTCTTTCTTGAAGACTTTTAAAATCAACAAATTCTTTTTCCTTAAAACCCTTATCTATTTTTTCTAAATTAACTTCAATAATTTTTCTCTCAATTCTTTTGTTACCAACTCCTCGAAGTTTGGGGAATTTTAAAATAACATCTCTTAAAGCTGGTCTAATTTTAGCACCAGCTCGCGCTTTTTGTCCTTTTATTCCTCTTCCTGAATAATTTCCCCTTTTTCCGCCTCTACCGATTCTTTTGCTTTTCTTTAACTTAAAATTAATTTGATGTATTTGTACCATTTTTTGTTTTAATTTTTAATAAGTCTTTTAATTTTATCTTATTTTCATAAGTTTTTGACAGTTTTTCTAAAGCTTTAATAGTAGCTAAAGCATTAACAAGGTTATTTTTAGTAACTCCTAAAATTTTTGAAGAAACATCTGTATAGCCAGCTAGATAAAGAACAGATCTGACTACACTTCCAGCAATAAGTCCTTTACCGGGTTTAGCAGGTTTTATTAAAACTTTAGCACTTTTATATTTTGCTTCTACTTCAAAAGGAACAGTACCATTTACAATAGGAACTTTAACGAGACTCTTCATTGCTTCATTAACTGCTTTTCTTATAGCTTCGGAAGTATCATAACCCTTACCAATACCTAAACCTACCTCGCCATTTCGATTTCCTACAACAACAACTGCTCTAATTCTTAAAGTTTTACCTCCTTCAGTTACTTTTGCTACCCTAGCTAAATCAATAACAATTTGTTCGTAACCAGATTTTTCAACCATTAATTTAAAATTCTATACCTTTTTCTCTTAATTTTTCGGCAAAAATTTTTATTCGACCTTTATAACTAAAACCACCTCTATCAAAAACAATTTTATTAATTTGTTTTTCTTTAAGCCTTTCAGCTAAAATCTCAGCTAATTTAGAAATTTTTTCTTTTCGAGAAACTTTTAAATCTCTAAATTCTAAGGTAGAAGCAGAAACAAGCGTTCTTCCTTGAGTATCATCAATAACTTGAGTATATAAATGATTATTTGATCTAAAAACGCTAAGTCTTGGTCTTTCCGGTGTTCCTGAAATTTTCTTTCTAATTCTTAAATGCCTTCTTATTCTTCTATCCTTTTTGCTTTCTTTTTTTTTCATGTTACTTTCCTAATTTTTTAACTGGTTTAGTAGGAATAAATTCGCCCTCGTACATAAAACCCTTTAAGTGATATCTGTCTGCAGGTTTTAAAGCTTTTATTTTAGCAGCAAAATTGCCAACTTTCTCTTTTTCGATGCCCTTAATGTAAATTAAAAATCTTCCTTTTTCTCCTTTTACTTCTACTTCAAGATCTCGAGGAATTTCAATTGTCACTGGATGAGAAAAACCTAGCTTGAAAAAAATTTCCCTTCCTTTAACTTCAGCAAAATAACCTAATCCTTGTAAAATAAGAGTCTTAACAAATCCTTGAGTAACTCCGATAATTTTATTTTGAAGCAATGCTCTCAATGTTCCCCAAAGAGCTCTTGTTTTTTTATCCAATTCATCAACTTTGGGAAGGATTTTAATTTCTCCATTTTCGAAAACTAAATTAAAAACATTTTTAGGATAAAGAAAATTTGTTTCTCCTTTAGGACCCCTTATTTTTAAAATGCCATCAATTTCTTCAATTTTAACTTCTTGAGGAATTTTAATTGGTTTTTTACCTATTTTTGACATTAATAAATTTCACAAATAACTTCGCCGCCTAATTTTCTTCTTTTAGCCTCAATATCGGTCATCACACCTCGAGAAGTAGAAATAATTCTAAAACCAAAACCACTTCTTACTGGTTTAAAATCTCTATAACCCATATAAACTCTTCTTCCTGGTTTAGAAACTCTTACAAGATTTTCAATTAGAGGCTCACCGTTTTCGTCATACTTTAAAGTTAAAACTATAAATTTCTTGCCGTTTTCTTCTTTAACCTTAAAATCTTGGATAAGTTCTTTTTCTTTTAAAATTTTTGAAATAGCTAATTTCATCTTTGAATAAGGAACTTCAATCTTCTTTTTCTTCACGCGCAAAGCATTTCTAATTCTTGTTAAAAAGTCAGCTATCGGATCAGTCATTACCATTTTACCAACTTGCTTTTTTAAGCCCGGGAATTTCTCCCCGATGAGCCATTTCTCTTAAACAAATTCGACACAAATTAAAATCTCTAAAATAACCTCTTGTTCTTCCACAGCGAAAGCAAAAATTTCTTTTTCTTGTTTTAAATTTTGGTTCTTTTTTCCAACGCTCTATTTGTGCTTTGCTTGGCATTATTTTTTAATAGGAAAACCTAAGACCTCCCAAAGTTTTAGGTTTTCTTCTTTTGTTTTGCCCGAAGCGACTAAATTTACTTCAAAACCAAAGCTATATTTAATTTTATCAGAAATTGTCTCCGGAAAGACATTTGCCTCTTTAAGACCTAAATTAATGTTTCCCTTAACATCAAAATTTTTAGATGTTAAACCTTTAAAATCTTTAGCTCGAGGAAGAGCATAAGTCAAAAGCCTCTCTATAAAATCTAAAAGTCTCTTTTTTCTAAGAGTGACTAAAAGAGCTACAGGCATTCCTTTTCTTAACTTAAAACCAGCTACAGATTTTTTAGCTAAAACAACTTTAGGTTTTTGACCGGTTATCATAGAAAGAATAAAACTGGCATCTTCAATAATTCTTTCTTTATTTTCCGGAGAATTAGCAACCATTTTACCTATGCCAATTTGAACTATTCCTTTAACAGGTCTAGGCACCCTTAAATCATTTTCTATCTTAAGCTCTTCTTTAAGTTTGGGAATTATTTCTTTATAAAAACTTTCTTTTAAAGCCATTTTTAAATTGATTTATTACATTTTTTACAATATCTGACCTTCTTTTCTCTTTCAAACTTAAAACCTACTTTAGTAGGCTTTGAACATGATGGACAAATTAGTCTCACATTAGCCCAGGAAAGAGGAGCAGGTATTTCAACAATTTTTCCTTTTTCCCCAACTCTTTTAGGTTTAAGATGCTTTTTGACTAAATTAACTCCTTCAACAATAATTCTTGCCTCTTTAGGAATAACTTTAATCACTTTCCCTTTCTTTCCTTTATCTTTACCTTTCACAATTAAAACTGTATCTCCTTTTTTTATTTTTTGCATTTTAAACAAGTTCGACAGCTAAATTAGCGATCTTGTCATAACCTAATTCCTTAATTTCTCTTGGTATAGGACCAAAAATTCTTGTTCCATAAATATCTTTATCTCCTTTCAAAATCACACAAGCATTTTCCTCAAATCTTATATAAGTACCATCTTTTCTTTTAAAAGGTTTTTTCTGTCTAACTACCAAACATCTTACTACCATTCCTTTTTGAATTTCTCTTCTTGGCTCAGCTTCTTTGACAGAACAAGTAATAATATCACCAATTTCTGCATAACGAGCATTTCCTTTACCAACAATACCAATACATTGAAGCTTGATAGCTCCAGAATTATCTGCACATTTTAAAATTGTTCTTCTTTGGATCATTTTTCTTCTTTTTTAATAATTTTTACTAAGCGCCACCTTTTAAGTTTAGAAATTGGTCTTGTTTCTTCAATTAAAACTACATCACCTTTACGAGATTCTTCTTTTTCGTCATGTACGTAATACTTGGTTCGATGACGATAATATTTTTTATAAAGAGGATGCTTTATTAAAGTCTCGCTGATAATCACTCTTGTTTTTTGCATCTTGTCTGAAATAACTTTACCAACAACTTTTTTTCTCATTTTTGTCTTAGTTTTTCATTAATGACCGTAAGAACTCTAGCTAAATCTTTTCTTGCAAATTTTAAAAGATGTGGTTTATCTAATTTTTTCAAAACTTTCATCATTTTCAATTCTTGAATTTTCCTTCTTAACTCTTTTTCCAACTTTCTAAGTTCTTCGATTGTTTTTTCTCTAAGTTCTTTAGCTTTCATTTTATTCACTTACAATTTTTGTCCTTACCGAAAGTTTATGTTGGACCCTTTTAAGTAAGTTTTTAAGATCATCTTTAGGAAGACCAGCTACTTCAAACATTACTGTTCCTGGCTTAACAATAGCTACATAAGTTTCAACATCTCCTTTTCCGCCACCCATCCTTACTTCAGGAGGTTTTTTAGTTTTTGGTTTATGAGGAAAAATTCTTAACCAATATCTTCCTTTTTTACCTAAACCCCTTTTAAGTTCGTTTATAGCTGCTTCAATTTCTTTAGCATCAACCATCTTTGTTTCCAAAGCTTTAAGACCCATTTCGCCAAAACTTAAAAGATGTCCTTTAGTAATAATTCTTCTCTTAAGAGATCTTCCTTTAAAAGCTTTTCGATACTTTAACTTTCTAGGCTGAAACATTTTCTAAATAACCCTTTTTATCGCCCCTATAAAGCCAAACTTTAACACCATTAGTTCCATATTTTGTCATTATAACTTTAAAACCATAATCAATATCAGCTGTTAGTTTAGAAAGAGGAAGTTTGCCATAAGTAAGAGTTTCTTCTCTAGAAATATCAGCACCATCTATTCTACCTGAAACTTTTATTTTTATTCCTTGAATTTCTTTAATTTCCTTAACTTGGTTGAGAATATTTTTCATAGCTGTTCTTGTTTTAACACCTTTTTCAATTTGAATAGCTATTTGTTCAGCAAGATACTGAGCATAAAGATAAGGTTTTTTAACTTCAACAACATTAATATCAAGAGAAGGATAGGAAAGTTTTGTTTTTTGAAAGAAGGGTTTAAGTACTTTTTCTAATCTTTTATAAAGATTTTTTAAATTTTGTCCATCTTTACCAACAATAATACCTGGTTTAGCAGCATAAATTTCAACTTTACATTGATCTAAACTTTTTCTTTCAATTATGACATCAATAATTCCATGGCGAGGAAACATATTTTCTATTTCTTTTCTAATAAGATAGTCTGCTTGCAAAAAAATAGGATAATACTTACTAAAGAACCATCTCGATCTCCAATTTCTATTAATTCCTATTCTTAAAGCATATGGTGGTACTTTATGACCCATCTTTGGAAGCTAAGATAATTTCTATATGCGACGTTCGTTTTCTAATTAGACCAACTCTTCCTAAGGCTTTAAAACGATATCTTTTATAAACAGGCCCTTTATTTACAGTAATATTTTTTATATAAAGCTTTTCTTTTGTTAAACCCTGATTCAAAGCATTAGTTATAGCTGATTTTAAAAGTTTTAAAATTGCCTTAGCTGCTTTTTTATTTCGAAAAAGAAGTTCTTTTTCAGCTCTTTCCACATCAAGACCTTTAACAATTTTAGCTACAAGCCTTACCTTTCTTGGCGACATTCTAAAATATTTTAAAACAGCTTTTACTTCTTTCATTTTTGAAGAGTTCCTTGAGCGCTTAATTTCTTTTCTAATTCCCTGGCTGCTTTACCTCCATGTCTTATAAACTTCCTTGTTGGTGCAAATTCTCCTAATCGATGACCTACCATATCATCAATAACTTTAACCTTTACAAATTGCTTACCGTTATGAACTTCAAAAACTAAACCAATCATCTCTGGGGTAATTGTGGAAGCACGAGAATAAGTTCGAATAGGATGCTTATCCCAATCTTCTCTTGGCAAAGCTTTAACCTTCATAACTTTCTTTAAAAGTTTTTTATCTACAAAGGGACCTTTTTTTAAACTTCTACCCATTTTTATTTTTTCTTGGATCTTCTTTGAATAATAAATTTATTTGAAGGTTTTCTAGGATTTCTAGTTTTTCGACCACCAGTGACATTTCCCCATTTATCCTTTGGCTTTCTTGTTCCTCTTGTTGTTTTTCCTTCTCCACCACCATAAGGATGATCTCTAGCATTCATAGCTGAACCTCTAACATTTGGCCTGATTCCTTTCCATCTGTTTCTACCAGCTTTACCTATTCTTACATTTCTATGATCTGAATTGGAGACTCTACCAACAGTAGCATAACACTCTTTATGTATTTTTCTTATTTCTCCAGAAGGCATTTTTATAATAGCATAATCTCCTTCTATACCCATCATCACAGCAAAACTGCCAGCCGAACGAACAAGTTTTCCCCCAGAACCAGGAAAAATTTCTATTTCGTAAATTTCTGTTCCGGGATTAATATTTTTTAATGGAAGTCTATTTCCTAATTTTATTTCTACATTTTCACCGCATAAAATTGTATCTCCAACTCTTATTCCTTCAGGAGCTAGATGATATCTTCTTTCACCATCAAAATAACATACTCTCATAATAAAAGCGGTTCTATTAGGATCATATTCAATAGTTTCTACTTTCGCGGCAACGTTTTTTTTATCTAATCTTGAAAAGTCAACAAGTCTATAAAGTCTTCGATGATAAGGATTAGCTCTGAATCTTACCGTAATTCTTCCTTGATTATTTCTGGCTGTTCTTTTTTTTAAAGAAACTAAAAGAGGTTTATAAGGCTCATTTTCTGTCAAAACAGATTTGTAATCAATAACTGTCTTAACAATTTTACTTTTACTTCTTGATTTAACTGTTTTCACTGGCATTTTTAAAACAAAAATAAAAAAGCGCTTTTTTAATTATAACATAAACACACTTTATTCGAAAAGAGGTATTCTTTCTCCTTTTTCTAAAAAGACAATAGCTTTCTTAAATTTTGGTCTTAATGTTTTTATTCTTACGATGGTTCCTCTAACTCTTTTTTGATAATTAATAGTTCTTATTTTTTTTACTTTAACGCCGAAAAGTTTTTTAATAATGTTTTTTATTTGATTTTTATTTAGTTTAGGATCAACAAGAAAAGTATAGGCATTATTCTCTCTTATAAGCTTCATAGACTTTTCAGAAAAAAGGGGTACAAAAAGATAATTTTCAGAAAGAGAGTCTTTCAAAGATAATTCTATCTTTTCTTCGCTAAGTTTTTCTTCCCTTTCTTTTTCTTCTTCTTTCTTTTTCTTTCCCCAAATTTTTCCTCCCCAAATTTTATCCCAAAGAGACATTTTTAAATCTTAAAAGTTTCTTTAATTTTTTCTATCGCCCCTTTTTCCAAAAAAACATATTTATGATTTAAAAGATAAAGAATATTTAAATTGCGTGCTTCGATAGCAAAAGCATAAGGAAGATTTCTTGTTCCTTTAATAACTTCCTTTTTATTATTTTCTAAAACAAGTAAAACTGTTTCTCTTTTCTTTTTTGTTTTTCTCTCTTTTAAAAATTTTTCAAGAAGTTTTGCCATTTCTTTTGTTTTTCCATTTACAAAATCAAAATTTTCAAATATTTTTAAATAATTATTTCTTAATTTTTCTGCTAAAACCATAAGAATAGCTTTTCTTTTCATTTTTTTGTTTATTTTTAAAGTTCTCTTTTTTTCTTTTCTCGGACCAAAGGTTACACCACCACCTTTCCAAAGAGGTGATCTTATTGATCCATGTCTAGCTCTTCCTGTATGTTTTTGAGGCCATGGTTTTCTGCCGCCTCCTCTTACCTCAGCTCTTGTTTTAGTGTGAGCATAAGGAAAGTAAGAATTCATCATCTGCCATCTGACTACTTGATGCACTAAATTTTCATTAAATTCTAAATTAGCAATCTTTTCAGGAAATTCAATTTCTTCAACTATCTTGCCTTCTTTGTCATACACAGGTAACTTCATTTTAATTTTTAAACTTTAATTAATTTAGAAATTTTTTTAGTTAAGAAAATATTACCTTTATTAGAAAGAAAATTACTTCTTATTTCAACGATTTTTTTATTAGCTCCAGGTACACTACCTTTAACAACTAAAAGATGGTGTTCTGGTAAAATATCAACAATTTCTAAATTTTTAACTGTTACTCTTAAGGGAGAAATTTTACCTGCCATTTTTTTTCCTTTAATAACTCTCTGAGGATTGGTTCCCCCTATTGATCCAGGATGTCTTAATCTATCTTCTTGTCCATGACTTTTTGGTCCACCGCTAAAGCCATGTCTTTTAACTACTCCTTGAAATCCTTTAGCCTTTCTTTCAGCTGAAATATTTACATATTCACCACTTTGAAAAATATCAACGTCCAAAACATCACCCATTTTAAATTCAGGATCAAAAGGAAGTCGAAATTCTCTAATAACTTCAAAATTTCCTAAATCTTTCAACATGCCTTTAAGGGGTTTTGGCAAATTTTTTTTATATCCAAAACCTAATAAAACTGAAGAATAACCATCTTTTTCTTTAGTTTTTACACCTACAACATAATTAGGGCCAGCTAAAATAACTGTAACCGGCACTAAAAAATCATTCTTAAAAATTTGAGTCATACCTATTTTTCTGCCTAATAAAAATTTTGGTTTTAAATTTAATTTTTCCATTTTAAAATTTTCAGCAAAAGTTTTAAGTCTTAAATAAGTTTAATTTCTACCTCGATACCAGCTGGTAAATCTAAAGAGTTAAGCAGTTCTAAAACTCTTTGTGAAGGATTGATAATATCTATAATTCTTTTATGAATAACAATTTCAAATTGCTCTCGAGAATCTTTATAAATAAAAGGAGAACGATTCACTGTATATCTTCGATATTCGGTAGGTAATGGTATTGGTCCTTTAATAGAAATACCTTCTTTACTTAAAAGACTAACAATTTCTTTAAGATACTTATCTAAAAGTCTGTGGTCATAAGATTTAAATCTAATCCTAACTCTATTTTCTGTCTTTGAGGTTACTTTAGGCATTTTTTATTTTTACTTCATTATTTTAGTTACCACACCTGCACCAACAGTTTTACCACCCTCTCGAATAGCAAACCTTAATCCTTCCTCTAAGGCAATAGGATAAATAAGTGTTACTTTTATTTTAGCATTATCTCCAGGATTAATAAATTCAATACCTTCTGAAAGTTTTATTTCACCAGTCACGTCAGTAGTTCGGAAATAGAATTGTGGTTTATATCCTGAAGTAAAAGGAGTATGCCTACCTCCTTCTTCTGGCGTAAGAACATAGACTTCTGCTTCAAATTCAGTATGGGGAGTAATAGTTCCTGGCTTAGCTACCACCATTCCTCTTTCTACATCTTCTTTTTTAACACCTCTTAAAAGAAGACCAACATTGTCTCCAGCAATAGCTTCATCCATATCTTTATGAAACATTTGAATACCAGTAACCACTGTTTTAAATGGCTCATGTCTTAAACCAACAACTTCAACTTCTTCGTTTAAAGCAATTTTACCTCTTTCAACTCTTCCTGTAACAACCGTACCTCTACCTTCAATAAGAAAGACATCTTCGATAGGCATTAAAAATGGTTTATCAATTTCTCTTAGTGGCTCGGGAATATAGTTGTCTAAAGCATCAAGAAGTTCTAAAATTGGCTTTACCCAAGGATCATCAAGTGATTTTGCTTCTAAAGCTTTCAAAGCTGAACCACGAATAACTGGAACTTCGTCTCCTGGGTAACCATGTTTTTTAAGCTCAGCTCTAACATCTTCTTCAACTAAATCAAGAAGTTCTATATCTTGTACCATATCAACTTTATTAATAAAAACAACAATAGCGGGCACATTAACTTGACGAGCAAGTAAAATATGTTCTCTTGTTTGAGCCATAACTCCGTCATTAGCGGCAACAACTAAAATAGCGCCATCCATTTGAGCTGCTCCGACAATCATGTTTTTAACATAGTCAGCGTGTCCAGGGCAGTCAATATGAGCATAATGTCTTTTATCTGTTTCATATTCACAATGGTGAATATTAATGGTAATTCCTCGAGCTCTTTCTTCTGGAGCTTTGTCAATTTCTTCATATGTCAAAGCTTTTTCTACTAAACCCTTGAGTTTTAGAACATGCAAGATAGCTGCTGTTAAGGTTGTTTTACCATGATCAATATGACCAATAGTACCCACATTAAGATGAGGTTTTGTTCTTTCAAATTTTGCTGCCATTTTAAATTTAATGAGAAAAATAAAAAAGCGACCTCAATATTTGAATTAATTTTAACATAAAAATCTTACTAAAGTCAATAAAATCATGGTTCAGCTTTTTTAGAAATTCTTAAATCTTCGAAAATATTTAAAACCTCTTCTATACTTTTTTCACCTACATCGCCTTTATTTCTCACTCTTAAAGAAACGCTACCATTCTTTTCTTCTTTTTCACCTACTACTAAAATAAATGGAATTCTTTCTTCTTCAGCAATTAAAATTCTTTTTGATAGGGTTTCTTCGCTTCTTACCTCGCCATAAAAATTCTTAGATTTTAAAACCTCATTTACTTTAAAAGCATATTTTAAATTTCTATCACTTATGGGCAAAATGACATATTCTATAGGCGAAAGCCAGAAAGGAAGGTTACCCTTAGTTGCTTCTAAAAGAAAACCTATAAATCTTTCATAAGAGCCTAAAATAGCTCGATGGATAATAATTGGGTAGGCCTTTTTGTTTTCCTTATTTATATAATAAAGATCCATTCTCTTAGGAACTAAAATATCTACTTGAATTGTAGCGATTGTTTCTTCTTTACCATAAATATTTCTTGTCTGAATATCAAGTTTGGGACCATAAAAAGCAGCTTCTCCTAAAACGGGAACAAGTCCCAGATTTTTCTTTTTACAAGCAGATTCTATAATCTTACTTGCCCATTTCCAAAGTTTTAAATCTCCTCCATATTTTTCTTTATTTTTGCCTTTAAAATCAGGAAGTGAAAGCCTAAACCAGTATTTTCCTTCAAAAACTTTAATTTCTTTAAAAACTTCAAGAAAAAGATCAACAACACCTAAAAACTCTTCTTCTAAATTTTCTTCAGTGACGTAAATATGGGAATCATTTTGTGTGATAGGTCCACGAACTCTCATAAGTCCATAGGTTTCACCAGATTTTTCAACGCGATAAACTGGTCCAGCCTCAGCTAAACGTAGGGGAAGATCTCGGTAACTTTTAACAAGCTCTAAATAAATCATATGGTGATGGGGACAATTCATAGGTTTTAGATAAAAATTATCACCTTCAGGATCGATGACTTTATACATATCGTTTTGATAATATTTAAGATGTCCACTTTTTTCATAAAGACGCCAAGAGGCAATGTGTGGTGTAGAAACATATTTATAACCTCTTTTCTCTTCCTTTTCTCGCATATAGCTTAAAAGTTTATATTTAATTCTTTCTCCATTAGGCAAAAGGAGAGGAAGTCCCTTACCAACATATTCGGAAACCATAAAAATTTTTAGTTTTTCTCCTAAAGCCCTATGATTATATTTTTCTATTTCTTCTTGTATTTTCAAGTATTTTTCTAATTCTTCTTTTGTTTCAAAAGCGGCTCCATAAATTCTCGTCAGCATTGGATTATTTTCATCGCCCCTCCAATAAGCACCAGCAATTTTTATAAGTTTGAAAGCTTCGGGGTTTATTTCTTTTGTATTTTTTACATGACCACCGCGACAAAGATCAACAAAATCACCAGTAAAATAAATAGTCACCTTATTTATTTTTTTTGCTTTCTTTTTTTTAGCCTTAATTAAACTAATCTTTTTATAATCTGTAGTTCCATAAGTTTTTAAGTCTTTAATAAGTTCTAGTTTAAAGGGTTGATCTTTAAAAATTTTTTCTGCTTCTTTAAAAGAGACTTTTTTACCCTTAAAGGTTAATTTTTGATTAATTATTTCTTTCATCAAACTTTCTAATTTTTCTAAATAGCTTTCATCTATTTTAAAGGAAAAAAGAATATCATAGTAAAAACCACTTTCTGTTGTTGGACCTATTCCTAATTTTGCTTGAGGATCAATCTTTAAAGCTGCCGCAGCTAAAATATGAGCCAAAGAATGCCTCAAACTATCAAGTTTATTTTTATTTTTCTTTGGCATTTTTTATGTATAAAAGAAAAATTATTATCGCCACATCAATTAAACCTAAAATAAGAAAAAGATAATAGCTTTTATTATAAAAGAATTTTAAATTTAAAAAAAGAAAAATTGTCAGAATAAAATCTGCTGTTAAAAAACCTAAAAGGAAATTAATCATTTTAAATTTCAATGATAAAATTTATCGGCCCGATATTTATATAAGAAATTTCTAAAAAAGAGCCAAATTCTTTATAAAAAACTTCGTAACCTAAATTTTGCCAAATCTTAACAAAATCATTAAAAATTTTTTTAGCTTTTTCTGGCTCTAAAGCTTGATTGAAATTTATTCTAAATTTTTCAAAGTTGGCTAACAAAGTAATATTAGAAATAAAAATAAGTATTGGTTTTAAATCTTTAATTTTTTGGAAAAACTTTCCTTCTTTATCAACAATCTGTAAATTTTCTAAATAATTAACAATTTCTTTTAAATTTTTATTCTCATCTCCCTTTTCAATGCCAACAAAAATTAAAAAACCCTCATTTATTTCTATTTCATCAATTTTTAAATTTTTAATTTTTTGAATTAAAAGTTTCATTTTATTTTTAAAATTTTAATTAAAACTTTGTTAGGTACTTTTACTTTACCTTTAAAAAGTTTTTCCAATTTCTTTTTACCTTTCTTTTGTTTTTGCCAAAGTTTCATTTTTCTTGTTCTATCACCACCATAAAGCCAACCAGCAATATCTCTATAAATAGCTGGTACAGTTTCTCTAGCTATAATTCTTCCACCAATTTTTGCTTGGAGTTTTATGGGAAATTCTTGTCTTTCTAGGTTTTCTTTTAAAGAAAGAAGAATTTTTCGAGCTACTTTTTCTGCTTTATTTTTAGGCAAAATTCGAGAAAGACTAGGTTCAATTTCTTCAGCAATTAAAATGTCAAGTTTTACTAAATCACTTTTTTCATAACACAAAAATTCCCATCTTAAAGAAGCATATCCAGAAGAAACAGATTTTAGGTCATCGAAAAATCCCGAGATTAATTCATCTAAGGGCATTTTAGCTTTTATCTTTACAAAAATTTTTTCTGTATTGACATATAAAATCTCTCCTCTGTTTTCTCTTATTATTTCTAAAATGTTATTTAAATATTGTGGTGGGGTAAAAATTTCTACCTCCGTTTTTGGTTCTTGAATTTCTAAAATTTTATCTTCAGGAGGAAGTTCATTGGGGTTTTTAATTTCTTTAATCTCTCCATTTTTGAGTTTTACTAAATATTTAACAGAGGGCATAGTAATTATAATTTCTGTATTAAATTCTCTTTTTAGTCTTTCTTCAAAAATTTCTAAATGTAAGAGCCCTAAACAACCTATATTAAAACCTCTACCAAAAAGAGGATGGCTTGCTGGTTCAACAAAAAGAGAAGGATCATTAAGTCTTAGTTTGTTTAAACTTTCTTTAAAAGTATCAAAACTAATTTCTTCTGAAGGATAAACAGAAGCAAAAATATTTGATTGAGGACTTTTATAACCAGATAGAGGTTCAGTTTCTAAATCTAAAGTAATGGTCTCTCCAATAGTTAAAATTCCTGAGTCTTTTATTCCTGTAGCAATAAAACCAATCATACCTTCTTTAAGTTCTTCTATTTCTTTAAGATCAGGTTTAAAAATTCCTACTTCAATAATTTTAAATTTAAATTTTTTCTGTCTTAAAAAGGCAATTTGATCTTTTTTAAACTTTCCTGAAAAAACTCTAACATGAGCAATAATACCTCTATAAGGATCAAAATGGGAATCAAAGATTAAAGCTTTAGTTTTTTCTTCTTTTAACTTTGGTGGTTTAATTTCTTCAATAATGCCATTTAAAAGTTCTTCTACCCCTGTTCCATATTTTGCTGAAACTAAATAAATTTTTTCCTTACTTGTTAATTCTTTAATTTCTTCAATTAGATTTTCTAAATTTGGTATTTCCAGATCAATTTTATTTATTGCTGGGATAATTTCTAGATTCTGACTTTTAGCTATTTCTAAATTAGCTATGGTTTGGGCTTGAATTCCTTGAGTACCATCAACAAGTAATACAGCTCCCTCTACAGCAGCTAAAGCTCGAGAAACCTCATAAGCAAAATCAACATGTCCTGGAGTATCAATTAAGTTAAGAAGATAACCCTTATATTCCATGGTTACTGGTTGCATTTTAATAGTAATTCCTCTTTCTCTTTCAAGAGAAAGTCTATCAAGATGTTGGGGCTTAAGTTTATCCTTAGGAACTGTACCGGTAATTTCCAAAAACCTATCTGCTAAAGTTGATTTCCCATGATCTATATGAGCAATAATAGCAAAATTTCTTATTTTATTAATCATTTTACTCTAGAAATAACATATTTTCTCCGTAAATTTTAAAGAAATAATCCTTATCCTCACATTTTATAAAGAAATAAACATTTTCTGGCTCTATTATCTCAAACTCATAAATTTTTTGAGGCTCTAAGAAGTAGTTTTCATATTCATCTCGGTAAAATTCATAATAGGCAAAATTATATTCGTTTTTGCAAATTTTATCTCCTGTTTCTTTGTATTTTAAATTTAAAATCTTTTCTCCTTCTTCACTTTTAACTTTTATCTTTAAATCATTAAAACCTTGACCATCATCTCTTTTTTCTATAATTCTCAAATTGATAAGTTGATAACCCTTAGAATTATTTTCAAATGAAATTTTTTTTACTTCTCCGTTTTCATCTTCAAAAAACTTTATTTCTTTTAAGGGAATTTCGGGGTTATTATTGTATCCTGAAAATTTATAAGATAAAGTCGTTGAGGAGATTTCTGTTTCTTCTGACTTATAAAGAGAAAGATTAATTACATAATCCAGATTCAAAAAAAGATCACTAGGGCTTAAATCAATTTTAAATGAATTAAAGGTTAACGGTTTAAATCTTATTTCATCTAGATAAGAATTATTTAAAACATAAAAAAGAGATGTGGTTTCATAATAAGCTGGAGAAAGCCAACTCAAAACAAGTTCAAATTGATGATAGGGTTTTTCTTTTGTTTCTTTAATACTATTATCAAAGGAAATTAAGGTATAAGTAGTAGAATCTTTTTTAAGTTCTAAATTGGGTTTATTAATAGTTTTAAAAACTTTTTTTACGATCTGAGAATTGTAGGGAACTCCATCAGAAAAAACAAAAGTCTCTCTTATTAAATAGTTATAATCGTCATCAAAAGCTATATAGCCATTTCCAAGATTTTCTAACTCTTCTTGATTTAAAACTTCTTCATGGCTAATTTTTTTTCTTTCTATCACTTTATTTTCAGGTGGATTTTCTAAGCAATTAAAATTTTCTACATCACCCCAACATAAATAATCAATTAATTTATCATTATTATCAAAAAGTGCTAAACCATTATCATAAGTTAAACCATAAACTGATGATGTAGGATAGATATAATCTGCAGAAATATTAAGGGTATTACATGTTTCCTTATTCACGATTAAAAAATAAGAAAATGGTTGAATAACAGCTTTAATTTTAGTAGGAGCCACTAGATTTAAATTGCTATAATTTCCATTCCTGGTTATCTTTTTAAGATACCAACCCGAAAGATCTATAGGAAATTCGTTGGGGTTGTAAAATTCAATAAATTCTCCTTGATTATTATCAACTCCCTTAACTATTTTGACTTTAGAAATAAGTATTTTTCCCTCATTTCTAGCATTTTCAAAGTTATCTTGTGAATGATCTATTACATGACATTCCGCTATTTGATCTTGAAAACATAAGTTTTTAGGAAATAAAACTTCAGTAGATGTTGAAGCTTGATTTTCATCATCAATAAGATCTTTAATAAAAACAAAAAACTTTATTGAAGAAGGCAAGCAATTTTCAAAGGGGATTTTAATTAAATAATCTTTAGTAGAAGAGCTTAAAGAAAAAGTGGAAGTTAGATAATTAAACAAAGAAAGATCGCTTAGGTCTGAAGAGGTTGAAACTTTAATTTCAAAATAATAATTTGATGAAAAATCTTGATCAGCGTTTAAGGAAAAATTAATTTCCAAGAATTTACCCTCTGATGAAGTTGAAATATTAACATCAAAATTTTGAAAAGTTATTTCACTTAAATCAACAAAGTCATTTCGAGGAAGATCGGTAAAGAATGAATTTTTAGGAGAAGGTTGATGAAGCCATAAATCTTTTGAGTTATTATCAGTATCTTGAAAGTTTTTTCTTTGAATTGATTTATTATCAAAAGATTGAGCTATAAAGGGCGAATTTTCATATTGATAAATTTTTTCAATATTATCTCCATAACCAATTAAATCTGAAATTTCTCCATTTGGTTTTCTTAAGATAATAACGTTATTATTAGCGATTGAATAACTTTCTGCATAAGATAAATCTCCTTGATATTTTTCTTTTGTTGATGAAGAAGTAATAAGGAAATAACTATAAGGTTTTATTTTGCCTTTAAATTTTGAAGAAGGAATAAGAGTTGTTAATTTTGGAGTTGAGTTTGGGTTTTGCCTTGAGGCATATTTTTCTAAACTCCAGCAAGTTAAATCTATTTCTTCGTTATTAGGGTTATAAAGCTCTATAAATTCATCTTTAGTCTCATCATCAGTTTCAAATTGAATTTCATTGATAATTATTTTGGGATAGTTTTTATTCTTGTAATCATCACAAAAGTCTTTTTTGCTACTTAAATTTGAAAAACTTCGGCCTCCACCATAACTTAAAGTAATAGGCTTATTATTATTATTTTCTTGATTTATATTATTTTGAGAAAGTTCTTTATCAGATGTCTTTTGGGTTGAAGTAGATAAAATTTTTGTAGAAGTTGTTAAAATTTTTGAAATTTCATTTAAGACATTTGCTATATTTGAATTTGAATTATCTTGACTTTCTTTGTTTTTACGTTGATTTTTGGGTTTTTTATAAACCTCGTAAGAATAAAATGTAATGTCTCGATTTGAAGTAATTAAATTTTGATTTAAATCTCGGTTTTGATTTTGATTTTCTAAAGAAGTTAGCTTTTTGTTTTCTGAAGTTAGGGCTTTATTCGTTTTAACTTCAGTAATGTTTTTGGAAGTAATAATAGCCGGAGTAGAATTAAAATATTTAACTGACATAGTCTTAATTGACATTTCTAAAAATCTTTTTTTCATTTCAAGTTCAGCTAATTTCCTTTCTTTTTGTAAAGCAACTTTATCTTTAATACATTCCTTCTTTTTCTTAATAGGCCAATCATTATCAGTACATTCAGTATAATTTGTTCTAATTTTTGAAAGAGAGCAAGAAAAATCGGTGGAAGGACAATTATAAACAAAAATTGTGTCATCTAAAATTTGATCCCATTCTTCACGTTTACTTTGATAATCTTTAAAATATTCTAAATTAGGATTATATCTTCTAATTGCTTTTTCTTCATCTTCGTTAATTCCATCATACTTTAATTTTATTGCTGCTGCATAAAGAGAATCTTCTAAATTCCAGGGATTTTTATTTTGAAGTTCTTTATATTGAAGCCAAGTTGTAGGTTGAAACTGAGTATAGCCAATCCCAAAATCAGGAGAAAATGGAACTTTATTAATATCTAAGCCTAAATTAGAAGTAATTTTTTCTAAAGTAGAATACTGTTGATGACACCATTGAGTTCGAGCTTCGATGGAATAACAATTTGTACCATTTATAGGTGGTATTAAACTTTTTAAATATTCGCAATACTTAACACAAGCAGTAATATTTTTATCTTTCGAACCTAAATTTCTACCTAAATCTTTTCCAAATCCACTTTCTTTTTCAATTATTGTCAAAATATAACTTGGTGTTTTTAATCCCACAATTTTGTATGCCTTATCTATTGCTTCAATAACTCTTTTCCATTCTAAAGCAAAAACTAAACCAATAAATAAAAACAAAAGCAAAATAATTGCTTTTGTTTTATTCATTTTTTTCTATAAATTTAAAGGTTTTAATGAAATCTTCTAATTTTTCGAGAGTATATCCGGGAATTCCGCCGGTTATTTCAATTGTTATAACTTTATTATCAAAAAAATACGTATAATTTATAGCTTCTGTAGATAAACCATAAACTTCGCTTTCGATGGATTCTGTATATTTATAAAATTCAAGACCGCTATTAGTTAAAAATTTATCTGCATTTTTTACCGCTTGCTTCTTGTTTTCTACAAACTTAGGATCATCAAAAATATAAATACTATAGACATGCCACCAAGATCTTGGCATGCCTATTTCATATCTTCCAGGATCATCAAAATAAAGAACTCTTGTATCTCTTGTTTGGTTCAATATTAACTCCTTTGGCACTTCTATCTGATAACCTTCGGCATGATTAATAACTAATTTTCTGTCTCCCAGAGGAATGATTTCTACTCCTTCAAGCTGAATGTCTGTTGAAGTAGAAATAAAATTTTCAAAACTCAAAATATTAGTTATTTTTTCTGTGTATTTTTCTTCGTCAAATTTTTGAATTCTTTCTATGTCTTTGTTTACTTTTTCAAGCTCTTTTTGAGTTTCTATTAGTTTTTGTCTTGGAAGATAAACTTGGAAATAATAGAAAGAAGATAAAAAAATTAAAACAAAGATAAAGAATAAAATTAGAAAAATTTTCCCTTTCATATTTTAAAAAATTATATAAAACAAAAAAATTAAATTTTCAAAAAAATTTTGTGAAAAACTAAAAACTATAAATTTTTAAACTCAAAGAAATTATACTTCTTTATTTTGAAATTCTTGTAATTTTTTCTTTTCTTTTATTTTTTCTATCTTTCTTATAGCCCAACTTTCAAGTTTTAAAGATTCGATTTTAATTCTCATAAGAATTTTTTCAAAAAAATTTAAAAGAAGATAGTAAATAAAATTTAAAAATGGTGAATAAATTTTTTTGGCGAAGTTTAATCTAAAGATTCTTATTTTGTTTTGAAGTTTAAGCCATTCAATATAGTCTTTTCTTTCAAGTTTTATATTTTTAGTTTGAAAATAAAGATAAACTATGCCTAAAAATAAAGAAAGAAAACTTAAGAAGATTAAAATAAAATTAATCATCTAAAGAAAGTCTTACAAATCTTCCTATTTCTATTTTTTCTCCAAATTTATTAACATAACTATTTATAAGATCTCTAATCTTAATATTTTCATCTCTAAAATAAGGCTGATCTAAGAGAGAAACTTCTTCTAACCATTTTTCTAATTTTCCTTTAAAAATAGATTCTTGAACTTCTTGAGGTTTGTTTTCTAAACCAGCTAAAAATTCTTTTCTTTTTTCTTCTAAAACTTCTTGAGGAATATGTTCTAAAGAAATGTAAAGTGGCTTTAAAGCAGCAACTTGAATAGCTAATTCATAAGCTAATTTTTTAAATTCCTCGTTTTGAGCTACAAAGTCAGTTTCACATTTAAGTTCGAGCAAAGAAGCTATTCTGCCGTTAAAATGAACGTAAGCAGCCACTCTGCCTTGTGAAGTTTTAACCTCTTTCTTTTTTTCTAAAAGAGATTCTCCTTTTTTTCTTAAATACTCCTCTGCTTTTTCTAAATCATAGTTTGAATTTTGAAGAGCTTCTAAACATTTCCCCAAGGGGGCACCTGTTTTTTCTCTTAAAACTTTTACCTTTTCCAAGATTTCTTTATCCATTATTTTATTTAACTATTTAATTTTGACTTAATTTTTTCTTCTAACCAGTTTATTACAAACGAGATACTTCGAGGAGCTTTGTCATTACAAGGAACAAAATAATTAACTCCGGTTATATCATTATCAGAACCAGCTAAGGCAAAAATAGGTATTTTAAGCTTAAGAGCTTCTCTTTTAGCAGTGAGATGAGATGGATGAGCTAAATTAACAATAAAAAGAGCGTCTGGAAGTTTTTCTAATTTAATTACCCCGCTATAAATATTTTTTAACTTATTAAGTTCTCTTTCAAGTTTTGATCTTTCTTTTGGAGGATATTCCTCTAACTCTTTGGTTTCTTCTTTTTTAAGTAAATCTTTAAAATAAGCTAAACGGGAAAGAGAAGTTGAAAAATTTGTTAAAAAACCGCCAACCCACTTATAATTCATATAAGGCTGATTAAAGGTTAAAGCAAAATTAGCTACTCTTGAAGAAGCTGCTGGCGTTATAGCTACAAAAAGAATTGTTTTTTCTGATTTTAGGTAATCTGTTAAAGCATTAGCCATTTCGTTCATTTTTTGAAAAGTTAATTGAAGATTAAAAATTTCAATATTATATAAAGTATTAATCAAAAATGGTCTCATCGTTGGATGAGTATATTTTTTAGCTCTTCCATACTGAACACCAGCTTTTTGCATTTCTTCAAAAATTGTTCTTTCTTCTGTGATCATGATTATTTTTTGATTCATAATTTTTTATTTTATCAAAAAAATTGTTATAATTAAATTACTATGAAAAAGAAAATTCATCCTCAATATATTCTAACAAAAGTAAGGTGTGCTTGTGGCGCTGAATATGAAGTTTACGGAACAAAAAAAGAAATTTTTGTAGAAGCTTGCAAAAGTTGTTCTCCTCTTTTTACTGGTAAAGAAGAAACAAAAGTTATTATTGGTAGAGTTGAAAAATTTGTTAAAAAATATTCTAAAAAGAAAAAAGAGGAGTAATTTAAATTATAACTTAGTTCTTTAAAAATTTAAAAATGGAAAACAAAGAAATTCAGAGTATTTATTTTGAAATTAGAGCTGGTGTAGGTGGCGAAGAGGCTTCTCTTTTTGCTCGTGATCTTTGGAGAATGTATAGTAAGTTTTTTGATAGAAGGGGTTGGAAATATAGAATCTTAGATATCTCTGAAAGCGATTTAGGTGGCATAAAAACTTTAGTAGCGGAGGTTACTGGTGAACGTGTTTATGATCTTTTAAAACAAGAAGCTGGTGTTCATCGAGTTCAAAGAATTCCTATCACAGAAAAAAGTGGAAGAATTCATACCTCTACTGCTTCAGTGGCTATTTTACCAAAACTTTCTTTACCTCAAATTCAAATAAAAGAATCTGATATAGAAATAGAATTTTTTAGATCTGGTGGACCTGGAGGACAAAATGTAAATAAGGTAGAAACTGCTGTAAGAATAAGACATAAACCCACAGGAATTGTTGTTTCTTGTCAAGTAGAAAGAAGTCAGCAAAGAAATAGAGAAATTGCTATGGAAATGTTAAAAAACAAAATATGGCAAATGGAACAAGAAAAAATTTTAGGAAACTTAACAGAAGAAAGAAGAAAACAAATAGGTTCGCAAGAAAGATCTGAAAAAATTAGAACTTACAACTTTCCTCAAAATAGAGTGACTGACCACAGAATAAATAAAAGCTGGTATGATTTAGACGAAATTATGGAAGGAAAATTAGATAAAATAATTGAAGCTTTCCAAAAAAAGTAAGTTGATTTATAATTTAAATAAGGGCACGGTGGCGGAGTGGTTACGCAGCGGTCTGCAAAACCGCTTTACGCCGGTTCGAATCCGGCCCGTGCCTCGAATTATAAATATCCGATTTCTTTAAGATAATCTCTATACTCCCATTCCCAAAGAGTTTTACAACCAAGAAAGGCTTTAAAATCTTCTTCAACATTATCAAAAGCTTTAAGTTCCCATTCTCCTAAAATATCACCAAACTTATGATCGCAAAAGGCATCACCACCTTCTATTTTTGAACCCATCTTTCTTAATTTCATCACCGCTCCACATTTTTCACAAATTCTTTTTTGATTAATTCTTAAAACATATCTCTTTTCTAAGGGTTTAAGAAGAGGAATTTTTCTTCCTTTTTCATCTCTAAAAAATCCTTCTTCATTTAAGGCCATAAAATAAGCTGATGTTTGAAGTCTATAATCCTCGTAAATACTTTGAGAAGTTTTAATATCAATTAAAGAAAATTGCCCATCAAGTTCACCAATAATATCAAAAGTTCCAGCATAACGATGAAGAAAATGAACTGTTTTTTTCTCTAACCAGTCTTCTCTGGAAAAAAAAGAGTGATTTTTAAGAAAATCTTCGAAAGCTTTTTTAATACCTTCATATTCTGGAGGAACAATAATTTGTCTTCTTTGTATAAAGCTTTCAATAATTTCATGAATTATTTTCCCTTCATCAGCTGCTTTTATTTTTTTGTTAGTAGCTTCTTTAAAGTTTGGTGCCTCAGCATAAAAATAGTAAAGAGCAGGCTTACTTTTAATTTCACAAATTTTTGTTACCCGTGGATACCAGGTGTTATCTATTATATAACCAAATTCTTTTTTAAATTCTTCAAGATTATTTATTTTATTCATCTTTTAAAAATATCTTAAATAATTCGTCCAAAGTTCATAAATTTTAGCTGTGGTTAAAACATCGCCTAAAGCGTAATAAACTAAACTTTTATAATCTTTATTTTTTATAATATCTCTTACTTTTTTACCATCAAATTTTTCCTTAGGATCTTCTAAGCCAAAAGAAAAGGCTGTCAATTTTAAACTTAGTTTTTGAATTCTATTATTAAAACTTAGTTTTTCATAAAGATCGATATGATATTCTTTATCTAAAATAGCGTAGGTTGGTCTAATTTTGTGTTTTAAAGAACGATAAAGTAAAAAAGGTATATCAAATTTATTACCATTGAAAGTGATAATTTCCTGATAATTAGGAACAATTTCCCAAAATTTTTTTATTAATTCTTCTTCTGAGCTAAACCTTTTAAAATCTATCAAATTTTCTGACCAATCTTCAATTTCCTCTTTACTTTGAAAATAAACAGCTCCTCTTTGAGTATCTGGATTATAAAAACTAATAGCCACTATTTCGCTAAATTGTGGTAAGAGAGAGATTTTTTCATTAATAATTTCAATAAGATCTTCTCTTGATTTTTCTTTGAAATCATTAGAAAATTTTTCTAAAAGATATTCTTGAATTTCTATGGGAAGTTCAGCAAATTCTGGTCCATAAGTTTCGATGTCGAAAATTAATTTTTGCATTTAATAATGATGTATGAATTAGTTACTTTTCCTAATGATATTTTAAAACAAAAAACGGTTGAGGTAAAAGAGATAGATAAAAGCATAAAAAAAATTGTTAGTGAAATGAAAAAAATTATGAAAAAACATCATGGAGTTGGTTTAGCAGCTAATCAAATAGGTCTCAATCTTTCTATTTTTATTGCTGAAGACAAAGATAAAATTTTAACTTTTATTAATCCTAAAATTATAAAATTTGAAGGAGAAAAAATTTTACTTGAAGAAGGTTGTCTTTCTCTTCCAGAAATTTGGGGAAAAATAAAAAGATATCCTAAGGTAGAGGTAGAATATATAGATCTTTTTGGTAAAAAAAGAAAAATAAAAGCTAAGGGTCTTTTAGCTCAAATTATTCAACATGAAATTGATCATCTAAATGGAATACTTTTTGCTGAAAAAGCAGAAAAACTTTATAAATTCGAAGAAATTAATAAAGATGAAATATTCAAATAAATGAAAAAGATTTTACCTATAATTTTTTTTAGCTCATCAAGATTTGGTATTTACGTTTTAAAGGAGTTTTTAAAATTTTATAAGATTCTTTTAATTTTTACCCTACCAGCTAAAAGTAAGGGAAGAGGACTTAAGGTTTCCCCTAATGAAGTTTATCTTTTTGCTTTAAAAGAAAAAATACCTGTTTTAGAAATAAAAAATTGGGATGAAGTTAAAAAGGAGCTTAATTTAATAAAACCTTTAGCTGGAGTAATTGCCGGGTTTGGAAAAATTATACCTAAAGAAATTATAGAGATTTTTCCATTGGGCATTTTAAATGTTCACCCTTCTCTTCTTCCAAAATATAGAGGCCCAAATCCTATAAGAGAAACAATTTTAAATGGTGATCAAGAAACAGGGGTAACTATTTTTTTAATTGACGAACTTGTAGATCATGGACCTATAGTTGCTCAAGAAGGTATATTTCTCAAAGGAAAAGAAAATTATCTTGAACTTGAAGAAAATTTAGGAAAATTGGGTGGTTTTAAGCTTAGAGAAATTATTGAACCATTTTTAGAAAAGAAAATAGAGTTAATACCTCAAGATGAAACTAAAGCAACTTATACAAGAAAAATAAAATTTGAAGATGGGTATTTAGATTTTAAAGATCCTTATGAAATTTGGTATAGAAAAATAAGAGCTTTAAATCCTGAGCCAGGAACTTATATTTACATTTGGCATAAAGGAATAAAGAAAATACTGAAAATTTTTTCCATAGAGAAAATTGATGAAAAAAATTTAGATGAAAAAACAAAAGAAATAAACTTAGGAGATTTTTTTAGATATAAAAATGAATTAGGTCTTAAAATTAATGGAAGTTATATAGTTATACACGAACTTCAGCTTCAAGACAGAAAAAAAATGAGTTCAAAGGAATTTTTAAATGGTTACCCCTTAGAAAGCTTTAGTTTAGTTAAAAATTAATAAAGATTTTTATTTGGACCAACCTCATAAAGCGTATTTTGATTACCTCCATCGTTTATCATAGCACTAGTATCTCCTTCAAGTCTTGCGTTTAATTCATATTCCCCAACATCACTTGTGCAAACAAAAGCGTAAAGATAACCAACTCCTCCAATGGTTCTATTTATAGGATCTAAAGGAAGAGATGATAAATTAACTAAAGTAGAAGAAGCTAAATTAACATATCTTACCCAGCCGGTTCCATTAATAGCGGTACTAGTTGTTCCTGTAGCCGTATAACCTGCAGGAATTGCCGGCCAACCAGATGGATTGCTGGTTCTAGTTTCTGAAAAAGAAATAGTGTTTCCTGGACACCAACTTAGAGAAACAGAAGGATTTTGCATTGCATCAGCTAAATATATATCTATAGCTCTTTGAACATTATTTAAATCTCCTTTTCTTTGAGTATCTCTAGCTCTTATAAATATCTCTTGTGGTCTAATAACGACAATAAGAACCCCCGCTAAAATAGAAATTAAAGCTAAGACTATTAAAAGTTCCATTAAAGTAAAACCTTTTTTCATATTTTAATATTTAAAATTAATTTGACCTAAAGATAAATTTATTATAATACAAAATACAAAAAATGTGTATAATTTAATTAAGATGCTTTCTGGTTTCAAAAGGGCTAACGGTGAGATTTTAAATAAGGAGGATCTTTTAAAATCAATAGAAAATTTTATAAAAGAAAATAAAAATTTTGAATATAAAGTTATGGTGGGTACTGACTCAGAAATGTTTGAAAAAAAAGTAGAATTTATTTCTGTCATAGCAGTGCATAGAATTGGCAGAGGAGGAAGATTTTTTTGGAAAAAGACTTTTTTTAATAAACCTTTAGCTTTATATGACAGGCTTTGGCAAGAAGCTATAATTTCTTTAAATATTAGTGAAGAACTTATAAAAGAATTAAATAAAAGAGATGTGATTTTTTCTTTTGAACTTCATTTAGATTTAGGAACAAATGGAAAAAGTCATTCTACTATTAGAGAAATTATAAGCTTGGTAAAAAGTTACGGTTTTGAAGTTAAAACAAAACCATTTTCTTATGCTGCTTCTAAAGTTGCCGATAAACTTCTTTAATTTTCTTGAAATTAATCTAAAAAAGCTTTATAATTTATTTTACTGGGGCTCGTTGAAGTTTTTTGACGGCTCCTCTCTGCCCTGCCTTTAGAGGCAGGGCGAAAGCCCCCGTAGCTCAATTGGTAGAGCAACGGCCTTTTAAGCCGGTGGTTGCAGGTTCGAGTCCTGCCGGGGGCACAAAAATGTTAAAAATCTTTAAAAGAGAGAAAGACAAAAAAGCAGAAAGTTATAGAAATGAAGGATACATTCCTGGTATTATTTATGGACCAAACCTAGAATCAACACCGATAATAGCTCCGAAAAAGGATTTTTTAAAATTTTATGAAAATTATGAATCTGGTCTTTTTGAGGTTTATTTAGATGAAAGAAAAATTTTAGGAATTTTACAAGAAGTTCAGTTTCATCCTATCACAGATGAAATTATACATTTTGATATTTTTGTTCCTTCTCTAAAAGAAAAAATTACCACAAAAGTTCCCTTAGAATTTGTGGGTGAAGCTCCTGGTATTAGACTTGGTGGTATCGTTAATATAAGCTTAGAAGAGTTAGAAATTGAGTGTTTACCACAAGACATTCCTCGAGCTATCTATGTTGATCTAAGTGTTTTAAAAAATATAGGAGATACTATTTATGTAAAAGATTTAAAAATACCTCATAATATAAAGGTTTTAATTAGTCCAGAAAACCCTGTAGCTACCTTAATAGAAGAAGCTAAAGTAGAAGAAGAAACAGAGGCTTCTTCATAAAAATGAAAAAAATTGAAGACATAAAACCTAAAAGCTTAGCTTTTTTTAATTTTAAAAGAAAAAATAATTATTTTTATTTTTTAAATGCTAAAGATTTAAAAATCATTTTTTTAATCTTACTTTTTATAGGAATTAATTTTGCCTTTGCTCCGCTTTCATTCACCCAAATAACACAAAAAACTCTTCCTCCTGAACTTGAAGCTAAAAAGAAATCATTAGAAGCCCAGCTTCAAGAAGTTTTAAAAGAAATAGAAAATTACAAAAAAGAAATAAACAAAATAAGAAGTCAAAAAAGAAGCATACAGCAAGAAATAAACTTAGTCAATTCACAGATAAAAAAAACAGAACTTGAAATTCAAGCAATTAATTTACAGATAAAAAATTTAAATAAAAAAATAGAAGAAACAAAAAAATCAATTAACCTTACTGAAGAAAAAATTAAAAAATCTAAAGATTATCTTTTAGTTTCATTAAGATATTACTATCAATTAAGACAAAGAAGCATTATTGAAGTATTTTTAGCCGAAGCAAGACTTTCGGATTATTTTAGTCAATTTTATTATCTCCAAAAAGTTCAAGAAAGTATTAACAACGAATTAGACAAATTAAAAGAACTTAATGAGATTTTGAATAAACAAAAAACTAAATTAGAAAATCAACTTGAAGAGCAAAATAATCTTTTAATGCTTTCAAAAATAAAATACCAGGAGCTTCAAGAGTTAAAAAATGAAAAAAATAAACTTTTGGCTCAGGCACAAAAACTTGAAAGAGAATATAGCAAAAAATTAGAAGAGTCAGAAAGAACTGCAACACAGATAAGACAAGAAATTTATAAATTAGCAGGAGGAGCTGGACCAATTACTTTTGGTGAGGCTTATGAATATGCAAAAATCGTAGAAAAATATACTGGCGTAAGGCCAGCTTTTCTTTTAGCTGTTTTACATTATGAGTCAAAATTAGGACAAAATGTAGGAACTTGTCATTATAAAGAAGCCATGAAACCATCGGAAAGACCTATTTTTGAAGAGATAGTTAAAGAACTGGGTTTAGATCCTAATAAAATGCCTGTTTCTTGTAAACCTTGGTATGGTTGGGGTGGTGCTATGGGTCCTGCTCAATTTATACCCTCAACATGGATGAAATATAAAGAACGAATTGCTAGAATTACCGGAAATAATCCGCCTTCTCCTTGGAATATTTTAGATTCTTTTGTAGCTGCTGGACTTTATCTTAAAGATGCTGGAGCAGACGCAAGAAATTACTCTTCAGAATGGAAAGCAGCTATGATATATTTTGCTGGCTCTAATTGGAACAATCCTTCTTTAAGATTTTATGGAGATGATGTAATGTCAATTGCTCAAAGATTTGAAGAAGATATCAGAATTTTGGAAAGAAGTAAGTAAAAAAACTAAACTTGACATTGACCAAGTTTGAATAAGAGAACCTTCACTTTTTCTTTCTTTAGCAGAGCTAAGTTCACTTGAATAACCTAAAATTCCGTCTTTTAATAGATCAGTTAGAGAAGAATAAATTATTTTATTTATTATCTTTTTGTATTTTTTTTCATTTAAATTTTTCAAATTCCAAGCAAAAACGTTATTTAAAAAATACCACGAATCGCCAGAATGATAACTTGATGGGTTTTCTCCTGTATGTTCATCAAAAAATCCTTTTTCTTTAAAACTCAAAGTACTTATACCTCCCCAATTCAAAAAGTACTCCTCAATAAAATTTTCAAATATCAAAGACCATTCTTTTTTACTCAAAAGCTCTGGCATAAAAAAATAAACTAAAATAAGGTTAACATCTTTTAAGTTTTTCATTTTTTCTTTTAAAAGCTTTAAATAAAAATTATATTTTTGAAAATATTCTTTTTCTTTTAAACCGAGTCTTTTAAGAACCTTAAGATAAAGCGCATATATTTCCATAGCTTCTTTTCTTTCAAGACTGTCCATCCAAGTAGCTTGTGGCGGAAGATTTAAATTATTTTCTTTTAAAAATTCTTTTTCCCAAAGTTTTAAAAACTTTTTTATTAAATTAAAATAATATTCTATATCTTCATCAGAAAGATTGATAAAAATAAAAAGCAAGGTGTCAGCAGAAATGTTTCCATTAGGCTTATTTAGATTCCATATTTCTTCAAGATTAAAAAAATATTTATAAATAAATTTTTTCTGGTTTAAAAATTTTTTCAAAAAATATAAAGAAAGAAGTTCATCTCTAAACCAATTTTCAAAAAACCAAGGAAAACCGGCAGGTAAATAATTCTCTAAAACAAGATTATTTAAACGAGAGATAAAAAAATTTAAATAAATATTATCAGAAAAACTAAAGGGTTCTAAAAAATAGCAAGCTTTTTCTTCTAAAATCTTTATTTGTAAAAAATTAGTTTTTGTTTTTAAATCACCAAAAACCCACCATT
This sequence comes from Patescibacteria group bacterium, assembly GCA_036741875.1. GTDB lineage: Bacteria > Patescibacteriota > Minisyncoccia > UBA6257 > HR35 > HRBIN35. Next base: position 57,362 of record DAINRM010000003.1, read on the forward strand.
TAAAGATAGATGAGTTTCTTTTCTTATCAAAATCCATTTCTTTTTCATACCATCTCTCTTCAAATTCTATAAAATTAGAAGATTCAATTAAAATATCAAAAATTTTTTTATTTTCAAAATAAAAACTAAAAATAAAAGTATTAGAATTCAATTTTTCAAATTTTATTTGTCTTAAAAAGGGATTAGAATTAAAAATAAAATTGCTATCAAAAGAAATAGAAATTTCTTCAAAATTTAAAGTTCTAATTTCTAAAGAATTTTTTTCTCTTAAAGAAAAATAAATCTGATTATTATCAGTTTCTAAAAAAACTTCAAATGGAGAAACAATATTTATTTCTCTTATTTTAGAAGAAATTCTTACTTCATCAACAAATCTAAAAGGTTTTTCCTTAAAATAAAAACCACCAAAAAATCTACTTTTTTCAATAGAAAAAATAAACCAAAGATTATCTTTTTTAAGAAAAAATTTGTCAGTTAGGCTTTCTAAAGAAAGACCTATTTCTAAAAAATTAACCCTCATTTAATCGTTTAATTATCTTTTCATACATTTCAAAATAGTTTTTTACCATTTCTTCCCAATCAAAATGTGAGGCTAAAACCCTAGCTTCATACTTATTTTGTATTCTTTCAATTCTTTTCATCTTAACTATTTCCAACATCATTTGAGCTAAATCCTCAGTAATTTCATCATTTTTTCTTCCTTTTCTTCTTAAAATCCATATACCCGGAAAATCTCTTTTGATAAGTCTTTTTTCTTCAAGATAATTAGCAAAACCAGTTAGATCACTGGTAATTGTCATCACTCCTGCAGCCAAACTTTCTAAAGGAGTATATCCCCACGGTTCATAGTAAGAAGGGAAAACACCTAAATGGCAGCCGTTAATAGCGTCATAATAATTAAGATTTAAAAATCCATCAGTAGTATTCAAATAAATAGGATAAAGAATAATTTTTACCCTATCATCTTCTTTATTTAAAAGATCTTCTTGTTTAAAAAGTTTTATAAATTCATTATTCTCAGACAAAATGTGTGTAGAAAGAGGCGGATCTTGAGAAGTTTTAATTTGATTTAAAATTCTTTGGATTTCTAAAATTTCTTCTGAAGAAAAAAGATCCTCTAAGGTAAGATTATAGTTTCTATGTAAGAGGGAATGTAAAATTTTTGAATTAATTTCATTTTTTATACTCTCAAAATATTCTTCTAAGCTCTTGTAAATAATAAGATTATTTAAAATTTCATGATTGACATCTTTAATTTCATCAGGCACAAAAAAGAAAAAGAAAATATTTTTATTAATATTTTCTTCTTTCATTTTTCTATTTAAAATACTCAAGGCTCTAATAATAATATCAAAACCTTTGTTAGTAATTTCTTTTCTTCCACTAGTGAAGAAAAGAAGTGAGTTTTCTGCAGGACAATGTTTTTTAAAGTAAGGAGTAAAAAGATAAAGCAAAAATTCTAAAATAATATTTTTATTTTTACGGTGCTGATTAGAAATTTCTTCAAAGGTTGGAAAACGTGAAAGATCAAAACCGTTAGGTAAAATAAAATCAATTTTTCTCCCTAAAATAATTTCGGCCTCTTCTTTAACTACTTGGCTAATGGTAGCAAAATAATCTGCTTTTTCTGCTGATCTTTTCTCTACCATATGTTTAGCTTCAATACCGTATTCATAAGCTTTAGATAAAGGATCAATTTCTTTAAGTTTTTCCCAGATCTCAAAATTTAAAGAAGAAAGAGTTCTTCCTACTACTGTAGCGTGGGTCATAAAAATCTTGATAATAGGAAGATCTATGGAAAAAAGAAGAGCGAAACCAGAAAGCCATTCATGAAAATGAAAAATAGAATATTTAAATTCTTCCCTTTTACTCATCTCTTCAATAAAATCACTTACTGCTCTTGACCAAGCTAAAGGATAGTTATAATCGTCACCAGTTCTTAGAGAATCAATTTGAAACTTGACCCAAAGTTCATATTTCAAATAGTTAACCTGGGTTAAATATTTAGAAAAGTCTATTAAAAAAACTTTTGGTCTGCCCTCAATTAACCATTCTCCATAATAAACCATAACTCCTTTAGCATATAAATCATTAATAATAGGTTCAAAATTTTCTGGTGGTTTTAAAAAATGAAATTCTGTTTCATTTTTAGCACCTAAATATGGGCCAATTAAAAAATAAAAATCTCCATATCTCTTTTTTATATACTTAGCTTTACTTGAAAGAACCGTATAAATACCTCCTACTTTATTGGCAACTTCCCAACTAACTTCGAAAATATACCTTGACATTTGATTCGTTAATTCTTAATTTTAAATCTTCTAAAACATTTCTAAAATTAAGATAAGCATCGTAAGGGGTTTCATAAGGACTAAAGTATTTATGTACATCTCCATCAGCAAACCATTTTGTACACATATAATAAAAATGGTCAGCAGTTTGAAGATTTCTCCATATTTCTTTAAGATGAAAGGGTATTTTATTTTCTAAAGAGTAAAGAAGCTCTAAACATTCTCTTTGCATTTCGTTCCCTAACCAAGCAGTAAGATCTCTTTCGGTATCAGCCCAAGTAATAGGCGATTTAGAAGAAAATATATCTCTTGTCGGATATTTTTTAATAACCTCACTTGGTAAAGAAAATTCTAAATCTTTATATTTTAAAACTTCAAAAGGTAAAGTTTTTAAAAACTCAAAGATACCAGTTTCTGGCCATTGGTGTTCTCCAAAAGTTTCAAAATCCATAAAAAGATTAATCACTTCTCCATTGCCATTAAAAGCATTAAGCCAACTAGAAAATTTATCAGCGGTAAGAGGCCATTCTTCCCACCATTTTGCTGAAAATCTAAAACTAATATCATCGGAAAGTTTAAAATGTCTTAATAGAAGAACAATATTTTTACCTGGATCTTCGTATAAAAATGTTGGTGATCTCCAAGATAAAATCCAGGGAACACCTTCGGCAAGCATAGCTTGGAAACCTAAGCTTTTTACTATGGAAGCTAAATCATCAAAATATATAAGTTCAGTATTAGAAAAAATAACAGGTTCTTGATTAAAAAGGTTTTTTATTAATTTTTTATGTTTAATAACTTGTTCCTTAAATTCTTTTAAGGAATAAAGACAAGAAAGAGAATGATAATAATTTTCTCCTGTAAATTCTACAGATCCTGTTTGTGCTAATTTTTGAAGAAGTCTTATAACTTCAGGAAAATGTTTTTTTAAGTCTTCAAGTAAAATACCTGTAATTCCTAAGGAAAATTTAAATTTACCTTTGGTTTTTTTTATAATTTCTAAAAGAGTATTTAGGGTTGGCAAATAACATTTTTTAACTATTCTTTCTAAATAGAAAACGTTTTTTTCTTCATCAAAATAATTTTTATTTTCTCCAATATCAAAAACAGTATAATGACGAAGCCTTCTTGGTTGATGAACTTTAAAATAAAAAACTACTGCGGGCATTTATTTAATTAAAATTTTATTATAAAAATTAAGAAGTTCTTCGGCTGATTTTTTCCAATCGAATTTTGTTTTTGCTTCATAAAAAAGATTTTTGGTATATTCTTTTCTTAAACTTTCATATTTTAAAATACCAACAATTTTATTAGCCATTTCTTTAACGTCCCAAAAATTAAATTTCATCATATGATTCAGATAATAACCAACGCCTGTTTGGTAAGAAACAATTACGGGTAAATAAAAATTAATTCCTTCTAAGGGAACCAAACCAAACGGATCTGCTACGGAAGGAACTACTAAAAGATCTGCTAAACTATAAACTCCCCAAAGATCTTTATCTCTTAAAAAATTGGTAAAAAGAACATTTTCTTCGAGATGATAATTTTTTGCTATTCTTACTAAATCAAGGAACATTTCTCCTGAACCAACAATAACATATTTGACTTTAGGAATAAATTTTTTAACCAAAGGTAGGGTGTGAAGAAAATAATCGGGTCCTTTTTGGAGTACAAGTCTACCAACAAAAAGAACAATTTTCCATTTATTTTCTTTCAAGTATCTGATGTAGAAAGGAAAGTTTTTTTCTTTATCTTCCCAATCAAATCCGTTTGGCAAAACAAAAACTTTTTCTTTAGGAATTTCATAAATGTTAATTAAAACATTTTTAGTAAATTCTCCCACTGCTAAAAGGTAGTCAGTTTTTTTAAAATATTCCTTTTCTATTTTAAAGATAATAGGATTGGGATTATTGCCCGTTCTTTCTATTTCGGTAGAGTGTACATGAATTATAGCGGGAACATTAAAATAATCTCTCAAGAAAATAGTTGCTGGAGCGGAAAACCAATCATGACCGTGGACTAAATCTGGTTTTTCATTGTAAACAGCTAAAATTCTTTTTCCATAAGAAAAAACAAGCGAAAGGATCTCTTTGTTTAAAGGAAGTATAAATTTTTCATAATATCCTTTAGTTTTAAAATATTTTTCTGAAGCAAAGATAACCTTAAAAGGAAGATGGCTTAAAGGAAGTTTAAATGGAAGAGAAAAGGTAAGATCAATTTTTTTTGAAAGCTCTTTAGCTAAATAAAAACAGGCAACTCCTAAACCTCCGCTATTGAAAGGCGGAAGCTCCCAACCTATCATTAAAACTTTCATTAATTACCATTTTATTAGAAAAAAGATTAATTTTTTTTTAAAGTTTATGTGGATAAAAAGCTTTTTGTTTTTTCTTCTGCTTCTTTCTCGCTTTCAACCCAAACGATTTCCTTTATTTTTTTAAGTTCTCTTATTTGTTTTTTAGCAAACCTTTTTGTTTCTAAAAGACAGCCTCTCTTAGCTTCTTCAAGATCTATTTCACCTAAAACGAATTTTCCAAACCAATCATATTCTAAACCAAAAGAAATAATTCTTTTAAAAGAAAGACCAATTTTTCTTAATTTTTTTATTTCTTCAATAATAAAGGGTATTCTTTTTTTAAGTCTTTCTTCTATTCTCCTTTCTAATTCTTCCCACGGAATTAAGATACTTAAAATAAGAAAATTAAGTTTTGGATCTTTTTTAATGGGTTCAATTTTATCTATTTTTAATATTATTTCAAGTCTTCTAATTAATCTTCTTTTGTTATTTAAATCAAGATTTTCTAGGGCTAAAGGGTTAATTTTTTTTATTTTTTCTATGAGTTCTTCATTGCTTAATTTTTCTAATTCTCTTCTCAATTTATAATCAGGTTTTACTGGAGGAAGAAGCCATCCTTCTTTTAAAGCTTTAAGATATAAAATAGTGCCTCCGCAAAAAATAGGTACTTTATCATTTTTTGTAATTTTATTTACCGCCTTATAAGCATCTTTAAGCCATCTAGCTAAAGAATAATTTTTTCTGGGAGAGGCTACAGAAAGAAGATGGTGTTTTATTCCCTTCATTTCTTCTTTGGTAATTTTACCGCTGCCCCAATCTAAAAATTTATAAACCTGGCGGGAGTCAGCATTTATAACTTCACCATTAAATTTTTTTGCTAAATAAACAGCTAAATCAGACTTTCCTGAAGAAGTAGGGCCGGTAATAAAGATAGCTTTTTTCATTTTCTTTTCTCCTCAAAAGAATTTAAAATACCTAAAAGCCATAAGTCGAAAATTAAATGTGAGCCACCATAGGAAAGAAAAGGTAAAGGAAGTCCAATAATAGGAAACATACCAAAATTTATAATGGTTGTTAAAATGAATTTGGCTAAGAAATAAATAATAACTAAATAAGTAAAGTTCTTAATGTTTATATCGTTAGAAAAAAAATAAGTTTTATAAATTTCTCTTATTAAAAGAAAAATTAAGAAAAGGTAAATAAGAAAACCGAAATAACCTCTTTCCTCGATAATAAAAGTCAAGATAAAATCAGTACTCGCTGAAGGCAAATATCCATATTTACCAATTTCTGAACTTCCTACACCTAAACCAAAAAAGTTGGTTACTCCTAAAATAATTCTTATTTGTCTTAAATTATATTCTGTTTTTAAGGGATCTTTTCCAGAAAAAATAAAAGAAATAATTCTTTCTTTTTGATATTCTTTAAAAACAAAAAAGTAAAGAAAGAGAAAAGTAATTAAAAAAGAAATTAAAATAAAAGCCAATGTTTTTTTAGGAAGGAAAAATAAAATTGAAAAAAACCAAATAAGAAAGTAAAGAAAAACCATTCCCATATCAGGTTGAAGATAAATTAAAAAAAGATAAGGCAAAAGTAAGGAAAAGGAAAGGAAAAGATAAATGATGTTTTTTAATTTTGAAAGATAATAAGAAAGAAAATTAGATAAAATAAGAAAGAAAGAAATTTTAGCAAATTCAGATGGTTGAAAATTAAAAGGTCCTAAATTAAACCAACTTTTGATATGACCTGGAGTAAAGAGAACTAAAATTAAAAGAAAAAAACTAATAGTTAAGATAAAATAAAAGTAAAATTTTTCAAAAATTATTTTGTAATCAATAATCTTAAAAGAAAAAAATAAAAGAGAGCCTATAAGCCAAAAAAATATTTGTTTAAGGAAAAGATCAAACTTACCTAAAGAAAAAAGAGCTGTTAAAGAAATTATCATAAAATTTAGTAAAATAAGAGTAATGATAAGAAGTCTATTTTTTTCGATCATGGAAATTTTTAAAAATTTTTTTCAAAACAAAAAAGTTCAGCTTTTTATTTTTATAATTCTTATCTCTTTTTTGAGTTTTGGGATGGGATTTATGGTAGGAAGCAAATTTTATGAACCTAATCCTATTATAATTGAAAAAAATGAATAAGCCTTCGGAGTTTTTAGATTTTCTCGGTAAGTTAATTTTTGCTTTTTTTATTATTATTTTTGTCTTTTATTACAAATTTAAAAATAGAATCAGAAAGTTTTTAAAGCTTTAGCGGAGGGGGTGGGACTCGAACCCACAAGGCCACTAAGGGCCACCGGTTTTCAAGACCGGCGCATTAGCCAATTCTGCCACCCCTCCATTGCCCCCAACCGGATTCGAACCGGTATTTCCAGCCTGAGAAGCTGGTGTCCTGACCTGTTAGACGATGGGGGCAATTTGGGCAGGGAGGGATTCGAACCCTCACGGCCTTTCGGCCACAAGGTCCTAAGCCTTGTGCGTCTTCCAGTTCCGCCACCTGCCCTGTTATTTTATTATATCACTCAAAGAACCTTCTTATCAAACTAGGTATAGTTAAAGAAAGAAAAATTACAATTATTCCTATAATTAAAGGCACTATTCTTGAATGAAATTCTTCTGCTCCCTTTTTACCTCCCAAAATGTATCTTAAACCAAAATAAAGAAGTAGAAAAACAAGTAAAAATAAAATAAAAGTAAAAAATAATTTAAAAAAATTAGTAAAAACTTTTAAAACTTCTGGATGAATAAGTTCCATTTTATCTTAAACTGAAGAAAAAATTTTCAACAAGTTTCACTACTGTAAAAGAAGAAAAGGAAATTAAAATCCCTATAGCAATATAAATAAAGTTTTTATGGATTTCAGAAGATTTCTCTGGTTTAGCTATATAATTAAAACCTGTCCAAATAAGCATAATAACTGTTGCCAAAAAGGCAGCTTTATAAAAAAGGCTTAGGAATAAATAAATAAGATAAAAAAAACATAATGACCAGGCATTTTGAGAAAGAGTAGAAGTCTCAAAAACTGAAGGAATCTCGATACCACCACATTTTATACTTTCAGGAGGATTGTATTCTGGCAACCCTTCGGCAAAAACAAAATTAAAAATATTGAAAGAAATTAAACGAGAAATAAGTAGAACTAGAGCATAAGAAAGAAGAGCTAAGACAAGTCCTACTGCTCCCCATAAAATTCTTTTATGAATTTCGCTTGATTTTTCAGGTTTAGACATATAAAGAAAACCAGCCCAAAAAATCATTAAAGTAGAAAAGGCAATAGCTAAGGTACTTGTGATAATTAAAACTTGATTAAAAATATAAAAGAAGCAATCCAGAAAATTTCTATTTTCACATAAAATAGGAGGCAATTCTGGAAAGGTGTTTGTTGATATTTGAGCTAAAATTTCAAACATTCATCAATTTTATTAAGTTTATTGAGTTTGAAATCCTAAAAGTCTTCCTATTAGCCAAGCTATTGCAAAAGAAAGAAGTGCTACTATAATACCGACAATAGCAAAAAGAATTTTACTTCTAGCCTTACCAACTTCTTCTGCTTTTTCTCCAGAAGTCATAAATGCCCAAGCGGCTCTAAAGATTTCGAAAGCACCCCACGCTAAGGCTATAAAACCCAGTAAATAAAAAACGCTTCTAACAACACAAATTATTCTTTGAATTATATCTCCATATTGAGTGATACAGTTAGAAATAATAGGAATTTCCTCTATAGGACCTTGAGCATAAGTTGGAACAATATGAAAAATAGTTAAAAATAAGGTTAGAATTATAATTAATTTTCTCATTTTTTAATCTACAAAAATTTCGACCCTTTTTAAATTTTAAAATAAATTTTAAAATAAAAAAACAAAAATTTGTTAAAAACTCGGACCTCCAAAAATAAATCTAATTAATGTAAAAACTCCGGAAATAATAAGCAAAACAATATAACCAACAACAGCATTTTTAATATATCTCCAACCGATATCCCTTGCTTCTGGTTTAAAAGTAATTAGCAAAAACCAAAACCCTCCAATAATAATTAAGGCAGTCAGTGAAAAAGGAGCTAAATATAGAATAAAATTCCAAACTCTTTGTATAAATTCCATTAAAGAAACAAATTCACAAGGTTCTTTACCAAATATACCTGGAGGACAAGGATTTATTGTTACTTCTGTCCAGGTAACAACAACTTCTCCTGGTTTTTTCATTTCTATCTGAGCCAAACTTAAACTGAAGATTAAAAATAAAGTTAAAAATAAAAATTTTCTCATGGTCCGAAAATTATTCTTTCTATTTGATCTTTAATAAGATCTCCTAAGAGAACAATAACAATACCTACCGGAGTCCAAGTAAGTATTTTCCAGGCTGTTGCTATATTTTTTAGACCAAAAAATGGTGTTGTTATAAGATAAATAGCTGCTCCAAAAAAAGCGATTACCATTAAAATTAAGGCAAAACTTTTAAGAAGTTCTAAAATATCAAAAATACATTTAAAAATTTGTTCTGTCGCTGATTTAGCTCCACTTCCACATCTTAAGCTAGAATAAATAGGTTCTCTAAAAAAATTCAGAATCGAATAAAATGGATCTTGGTTTTCTTCACTTGAAAAAACGAAGTTTATCACAAAGATTATCAAAAATAAAAAAATTATTTTTTTCATTATGCTTTAATATTTTAATTTAGGACCAAAAAATTCCAAAACAAAATCAAAAATAACACCAATACTCAAAAGTAAAATATAACCTACAATAGCTGTTTTAATCATATCCTTACCTCTTTTTTCTAAATCAGGTCTCGGACCTCCGAACATCCATAAAAAGGAGCCTATAACGGAAACCAAAACAGAAAACCAAAAACCAATAAAAACAGCAAAAGAAAGAAGTCTTCTAATATTTATAAAAATTTCTTCAACAGTGCAAGGGTCATTTTGACAATAAATAATTCCTCTAGAAAAATCTTCATTTTGGAGAAAGGCTAAATTAGGTAAAGTAAGAAAAAAAAGAATAAATAAAATAATTTTTCTCATTTAAAATTTTAAATTCAATAAAAACAAGGCTCTTCGTCCTTCTTCTTTATTATTTTCCCAAATATTCAAAATATTTTCAAAATCATCATAATTTTCATGAGAAATAAACCCTAAGTATGAAGAACCAAAAATGGCTCCTTTAATAAAAGCTTCTTTTTTCTCAGACAAATTTTGAAAAGAAAAGTTGGGTACGAGATCAAATTTTTCTATAAATTCTTCATAATTTTTTCCACTAAAAAGCCAATTAAAAAAATAAAGAGAGATTTCTTTTTTTTGTGAAGCTTTGGGCAAAACAAAATAAAAAACTTTTACAAAATTTTTAGATGAGGGTGGAAATGTTTCTATAGGGTTTTGATAAATCTCATATTCTATTCTAGGATTTAATTTAAGAATTTTTTTAAGATCTTCATAAAAAACAAAAGCTGAAGCTGATTTTATTGAAGAAAAAAGACTTATTTCGTCTTTACCTAGATTTCTTGCTAAAGCAAAATAGGGAGAGTTTTCATCGCTATAACTAAAATAGGTATCAATAGCTTCTTGGAGAGAAGATTTTTTTAGAGACTTTAAAACTAAAATAATTTCTTTTTTATTTTTGATTTCTTTTGTTCCTAAGGAGACGAGATAAAAATCTCTATAACCTCTATTTTTAAAATCCTCTAGAAGCTCGTTTAATTCTTCTAACGTTTTAGGAGGATCATAATTTAAAAACTGAAAAACTTTTTTGTTATAAACAAAAAGAAGTGAATCAATATTCACGGGAAGACCAAATAAATCGATTTCTTCTTGAAAAAATTTTTTAGGCAAATTTAATTTTTTGTTCCATCCTTCCTCTAAATATTTTCTATTTCTAAAAACAAAATAGTTAGGTGCGTAAATAATATCAGGTGGGTTATTTTCGGCTAAAGAATAAATAAATTTTTTTTCTAAATCATCGAATTTTATTTCTTCATAATCTATCCTTAAACAATATTTAGCGGCAAAAGGAGAAATAAAATTTAAAAAATCATTCCTATCAAAAGAAGCCCAAATTATTAAATTAGTGTTAAAACAAGTTTTTGGTTTTCCTTCTTTAGATGGTTTCAAAAAAATATAGCCTATAAAAAGGATAACAATAGTAAGTAAAATAAGTTGTATTCTAACATCTGTCAAAATTTTATTTTTTATTTCTTCTAAACTAAATCTCATTTTTGAAAAACTAAAAGATAAAAACCAGGGTATTCCTTTCTTTCTAATATTTTAAAGCCTATTTCATTACAAATTTTTTCAACTTCTTCTTGAGAATGGACTTTTTGACCAGAAAATAAAAAGTTTGAACTTTGAGGTTCATAAATTATTAAAAAACTATTATTTTTTATAACCCTAAAAGCTTCTTTAATTATTTTTTGTGGTTCTTTTGATTGATATAAAACTTGAGAAATAAAGACAAAATCAACTTGATTATTAGCTAAACCCGAATTTTTTTCTAAATCTTGTTTTAAAAATCTTATATTCTTCACTCCTAAGTTGTTGGCAAATTCTTGTGCTGATTTTAACTCATCTTCTAGAACATCTATAGCATAAATTGTTCCTGATGGTAAAACACTTTGCGCTAAAAGAATTGAAAAATAACCGCTTCCACATCCAAAATCGGCACCATTCATATTAGCAGCTATATACTTTTTCTCCTTTAAATACTTAACAATTTCTCCTGGTTTAGTAAACATTAAAAAATAAAAACAGAGTTAATTTCATTTACTCCTTGAATTTTTTTGGGAGCATTAATTCTTTTAACTAAAGGAATTTCTTTAAGATTTATTTTCTTTATTGCCCCATCATTTAAAATAACTTCTTTTTCTTCTTTTACTACTTTAGCAAAAATAAGAGAGCCATACTTATCTTTTTCAAAAATAAAAAGACCCTTACCTCCTCTTTGTTGAGTTTTTATATCTTTTATCTCAAAAAATTTAACAAACCCCTTACTGAAAAACAAAATAAGCCTTTCTCCATCTTTAACACCGCTAAAAAGAGCTTCACCTTTTACTCCTTTTACTCCTTTAGCCTGTTTTTTTTGAATTGGTAAATTATCTTTAAAAATTAGAATAGAACCTTCTGAAGTAATAACAAAAATTTCCTCACCTCCTTTAATTTCAAAAGCAGAAATAACTTCATCATTAGCTTTAAGTTTTATTCCTACAATGCCACTTTTTCTGTTTGAAAAAACTTCTTCTTTTTCTATTTTCTTAACTAAGCCCTTTTTAGTAAACAAAATTAAATTTTTAAATCTTGAAGGAAAGATAGAAACTATTTTATCGCCGCTATCTAAAGTTATAAAAGATTCTAAATATTTTTGATCTTTTTTATAAAGTTCATAAGCATTGAGGAAATAAATTTTTCCTTTTGATGTTGCTATTAAAAGATAATCTTTTGTATTTAAAAGAAAAACTTTTTTAGGAAAAATTTTATTTTTAATAAGTTTATCAAGATCTAATTTTGTTTCCTCAAAAGTAAAAATTTGATTTTTATCAGAAATTAAAAGTAAAAAGGTTTTTTCTTCAATAATTTTTTTCTCTTCCTTAATTTCTTCATAAACAATTTTTGTTATTCTTTCTGATTTATATTTATTTATAATTTCATCAGCTTCTTTAATGATAATTTCGTCGATTTTTTTAGGATTTTTTAAAATAAGCTCTAATTCTTGAATAAGACTTCTTCTTTCTTTAAGTTCTTCTAAAATTTTATGTCTTTCCATTTGCGTTAAAGTTCGAAGCGGCATTTCTAAAATAGCATCAGCTTGCTTTTCTGAAAGCTTAAATTTCTTCATTAAATTTTCTAAGGCTTCTTTTTTGTCTTTTGATTTTTTAATAGTTTCAATAACTCTATCTAGGTTTTCTAAAGCTTTATCAAAACCTTCTAAAAGATGAACTCTTTCTTTATTTTTTTCTAAATCAAATTTTGTTCTCCTTTTAATAACTTCTCTTCGATGGTTTATCCACGTAAGGAGAAGTTCTTTTAAATTAAATGTTTTAGGTTGAATTCCGTTTTCTAAAGCAATAAAATTAAAATAAAAAGTTTTTTGAAGAGAAGTAAGTCTATAGAGATCTTTTTTCACTTTATCTCTATCAGCATCTGGTTTAATTTCAATAACAATTCTAATACCTTCTTTATTTGATTCATCTCTTACATCTTTAATTTCGGGAACTATTTTTTCTAAAGTAAGATTAGCTATCTCTTTAACCAGCTCTGCCTTGCTTGTTTGCCAAGGAATTGATTTAATAACCAAAAATTCTTTACCTCTTTTGGTTTCTTCAACTTCTATTTCTCCTCTAATAATAATACCTCCTTTTCCTTCGCTATAAGCTTTTTCAAGTTTTTCTCCTGCATAGACAATACCTCCTGTAGGAAAGTCTGGTCCTTTAATTATTTTTAAGAGCTCTTTAACAGTTATTTTTTCATTTTTAATAATTTCTTTAGCTGCTTGCATAACTTCAGTTAAATTATGAGGAGGAATATTTGTTGCCATACCAACAGCAATTCCCATTGAACCATTAATCATCAAATTAGGTATCTTTGATGGCAAAACCACCGGTTCTTCTCTAGTATTATCATAATTAGGTCTAAAATCAACAGTTTCTTTATCAATATCAGCAAGCATTTCAACAGCAAACTGAGAAAGTTTAGTTTCTGTGTATCTATAAGCAGCTGGAGGATCTCCATCTATAGAACCAAAATTTCCCTGACCTATTAAAAGGGGGTATCTTAAAGAAAAATCTTGAGCCATTCTTACTAAAGCATCATAAACAGCTTGATCTCCATGAGGATGATAACGAGCAATTGTGGTTCCAACAACATTAGCACATTTAGTAAATTTTTCATTTGGCCATAAACCCAATTCTTTCATTACATATAAAATCCTCCTTTGAACAGGTTTAAGACCATCACGAGAGTCAGGTAAAGCACGAGAAATAATAACTGAAAGAGCATAATCTAAATAAGCTCTCTTAAGTTCTGAAGTTATTTCTTGAGCTATGATTCTTAAATTTTTCATTACCTACCTAAAAAATCTGCTAAAGAATTCAAAATAAAAGCTGTGCCTGTCTGAAGGTTTCTAAAAATAAAAGCTGTAGCCTGAACTGAAGGTGGCGGTTCTTTTTTAAGTCCGTAAATAATTGAACCGCCGCTAAACCACCAGAAAAAAAGAAGAAGTGACATAACTCCTAAAGTAAAAATTAATGGTTTAAATTTTTTTAACATTTACTCTAAGATATAAATTTGTCTTTCCGACCTTTTTAAATTTATTTTAAAACTTTTTCCTTTGTTTTTAGAAAAATTAGAAAAACTCATCGGTGTTTTGGTAATTAAAACATCGAAATTAAATTTTTTCAAAATATCTTCAAGCTTAAATTTTTCAAAAAAACAGAGAGCTTCGATTTTTTGAGTTATATCTTTAATTTTTCTGATATTTTCTTCTAAAATAGATGAATTTGTAAAAAGCAAAAAGCCTTCTTCGGTTTCAAAAAGATGACTTAAATTATCCTTTTCATTTAAAAAAGAATAAATAAAAACGTTACCTACGTTATATTCGCCTGGGTAAGCAAAGATTTTATCAAAATTTTTCTCCTTCAAAAGTTTAGAAGAAATTATTGTATAATTTTCTTTAGCCCTAAGCTCTTTAGGATCAAGCAAAAAACTTATTCCATTCAATTCTAAAACAGTGCCTAAATTTTCTTTTCTAATAACCATAATTTTTATTTTAACACAAAATTTGAGGTAAAATATTAATTAGCAAAAATGCCATCAGAAATTCAAAAAAACCAAACACAATCATTAAAAATAAGATTTAAGAATTTGAAGATTGGAAGTATTTTAGAGGGTGTTGTTATTAGTAAAAAAAAGGGAGAGCTTTTCGTAGATTTAAGTCCTTTTGGTACAGGAAGGCTTTATGGAATTTTTTATAAAGAATGCGAAGAAATAGCTAAAAGGGTAAAAGTTGGTGATAGAGTGGGTGTAAGAATTGTTGGTTTAAATGATGGTTATGGAAATTATGAAATTTTGCTTCAAGATACTATTCAAATAAATAAATGGCAAAGAATTTTAGAGTATCAACAAAATAAAACTGTTTTAGAACTTGAAGTTAAAGAAGCTAACCGTGGCGGTCTTATTGTTGAGCTTGAAGGTATCCAAGGCTTTATCCCTGTTTCTCAGCTTTCTCCAGAATACTATCCAAGAGTTAATAATAACAAGGAAGCTATTTTAGAACATCTTAAAAAATTTGTGGGACAAAAGATAAAATGTAGGGTTTGGCTTGCTGATCCTCAAAAAAATAAATTAGTTCTTTCAGAAAAATTAACCAAGGATGAGATTTATCAAAAGATTATTTATAATCTTCAAGTTGGACAAATTATGGATGTTAAGGTTGTTGGTTTAAGTCCTTTTGGAATTTTTGTAAGATTTAATGAAAATCCTGCGATGGATGGCTTAATTCATATTATGGAAATTCCAAGTGAATTAGCTAAAAATTTGCATTCTAATTTTCCTATAGGCAAGGTTATTAAAGCTAAAATTGTTCAAATAAAACAAGATAGGGTAAATTTTTCCTTAAGAGATCTTAGCCCAGATCCTTGGGTTGTTATAAACGAATACTATAAGGAGGGAGACAAAGTTGAGGCTTTTATCAAAGAAAAAAATAATATTTTTGGAATAGCTGAACTTAAAGTAGGAGATTATGGCTCTGTTCAAGGTTTTGTTTTTCAAAATTTAGAAAAATTTGAACCTGGAAATAAATATAGTTTTCTTATAGAAACACTTAACCCTAAAGAAAAACATCTTGTTTTAAAGCCTTTAAATGCTTAAGGAGCCAAAACTAAAATATCTTATTTTATTTTTTTCTTTATTAATTTTTTTTCTTATTCTTTTTATTGGTGAGAAAAAAATAAAAGAGGAGCAAGAGGTTTCTTTCGTTGCTTTCTTAGATAAAGTTAAAATGAGAGAAGTAAAAGAAATAAATATTGAATCAGATTCAAATATTTTGTTTGTAACTAAGGAAGGTAAAATTTTTAGAACTTCTAAAGATCCTAATTCCAGCCTATGGGAAATTTTTGAAAAAGAAAAAATACCAAAGAATGATTATCTAAATATCAAAATAAATAAAAAAGCTGAGGTTTCTTTAGTGCAACTTCTTCTTTCATTTATTTTAAATGTTCTTCCTGTAGCTATAATAATTTGGTTTATATGGCAAATGTTTAAACAAACGCAAAGAGGAACTTCGCAAATTTTTACTTTTGGAAAATCGGGTATAAAAGTTTACAATCCTGATGATCCTAATAAAGTCACTTTTAAAGATGTGGCAAATTTGGAAGAAGCTAAACAAGAATTAATGGAAATTGTTGAATTTTTAAAAAACCCTGATAAGTTTTTAAAAATTGGAGCTAAAATTCCCAAAGGAGTTTTATTAGTAGGTCCGCCTGGATCAGGTAAAACGCTTTTAGCTAGAGCAACTGCTGCAGAAGCAGGAGTTCCTTTCTTTTATATTTCCGGATCAGAATTTGTAGAGATGTTTGTCGGTGTGGGTGCAAGTGTAAGCGGTGATACTCCTGTTCTTATTAAAAAAAATGGAAAAGTAAAACTACTTCCAATTAAAAAAGTTGTCGATAGATATTATAAAGAAAATGAAGAAGGAGTTATTAAGTTTGTTGATGGCTTGGAAACGTTAGGTTATGAATCAAAGGGGAAATACTTTTTCAAAAGACCAAAATGGACAAAAGTTAAAGGTGTTTTTAGACATAAAGTTAACAAAATTTATGAAATATATTTTAGAGAAGGAAAAATAAAAGTTACTGGTGATCATAGTATTTTTGTCAGAGAAAAAAATAAAATTGTTTGCAAAAGAGCCAGTGAACTTAAAGTGGGCGATGTTTTAGTTAATTTACCAGTAGATAATAATCTTTTAAACGAAATTAATAAAATAGCATCTGGGAAATTAGCAGATAAAACGAAAATATCAGATTGTAAAATAATAACGACGACAAAATTAAATATTTACCAACTTATTGAAAAATCTATAATCTATCTTTGGCTAAAATCTTGGGAGAGTTCTCAAAAACCAGTTATCACAAAAATTTTAGTTAAACCTTATAACGATTATGTTTATGATTTTTGTGGTTGCGAAAATGAAGCATTTTTTGGAGGTGAAAAACCCATTTTGCTTCATAACAGTAGAGTACGTGATGCCTTTACTATCGCTAAAAGAAACCAACCTTGTATCCTCTTCATAGATGAAATTGACGCTATTGGAAAAGTAAGGGGTGTTGGCATTACTGGAGGACATGAAGAAAGAGAACAAACATTAAATCAAATTTTAGTTGAGATGGATGGTTTTGAAAAAGGAACGAAAGTTATTGTTCTCGCTGCTACTAATCGTCCTGATGTTTTAGATCCGGCGCTTTTAAGGCCTGGAAGATTTGATCGAAAAATTGTTTTAGATTTACCCGATGTTAAAGCTAGAGAAGAAATTTTAAAAATTCATTTAAGAGATAAAAGGGTTGGTAAGGTTAATTTAAAACAAATAGCTGAATTAACTCCTGGTTTTTCGGGAGCAGATTTAGCTAATCTCTGTAATGAAGCTGCTATTTTGGCTGCTAGACGAAATAAAGAATTTATTGAACAGGAAGATCTTTTAGATTCAATTGAAAAAGTTCTACTCGGTCCAGAAAGAAAAACAAAAGTTTATTCGAAAAAAGAAAAAGAAATTGCTGCTTATCATGAAGCTGGCCATGCTGTTGTTACTCATTATCTTCCTCACACAAGTCCTGTCCAAAAAATATCAATCATCTCTCGAGGTCGGGCTGGAGGTTATACTTTAAAAACACCACTTGAGGAAAGGAGTTTTTATTTTAAAAGAGAATTTTTAGATGAGTTAGCTTCAATTTTAGGAGGTTATGCTGCAGAAAAATTAATTTTCAATGATGTGACTACTGGAGCAAGTAATGATCTTGAAATTGCCACTGATTTAGCTAGACAGCTAGTTTTAAAGTTTGGAATGTCAGAAAAACTAGGACCTGTTTCTTTTTCTAAACCCCTAAAAGAGTTTCCTTTAGAAAAAGAATATTCTGAAAAAACAGCGGAAATTATTGATGAAGAAGTAAAAACTATTATTAATCAAGCTTTAGAAAGAGCCTTAAAAGTTTTAAACCTTAAAAGAGATAAATTAGAAAAAGTTGCTAAAATTTTAATGAAAAAAGAGGTTATTGAGAGAAAACAATTTGAAAGAATAGTAAAGGAAAAAAAGGTAACATTAGAAATTTAAATTTTGATAATTTATAATCACTGCTTCTTTAGTATTCTTTTATTATTATTTTTAGCTCCTTAATTTTTCTATTGTTTTTTCAAAGTTTTAATTAAATTGCAAAGTTTTAATTAAATAAAGTATAAAGTTTAAAATAAATCTGGGTAACATATGCCTAAATAATAAGAAGTTACTTTTTGTCTATTTATTGAAGGACCGCTCCATTCAAGTAAAAGCCTTTCACAAACACCATTTTCATAGTGATCAATCCTTATAGGATACCAACCTGGTGATGAAAATGTATAGTTAGCACTATGTGTGGTGGGTGGTTGATCTCTCCATTGATCTATTAAAATTTGCCAGTTAACCCAAAATCTTGCACCATCATCAGTTGTTAAATAAAAAGTATAAGTACCCGCCTGAGGAACAAAAATACAACCATAAACTCTTAAAGACCACTGATCAGCCCTTCCCATAGGATTTAAATCTGTATAATCTATATCAGGTTTTGTAATTCTCATAATTCTATCCTTAAAACTAAAATACCAATTAGGATCATATGAACTGTAACCCTCTACTATCACCCCACCTCTTTGAATAATCCTTCTGGGTGGAAAAGCAGGAGCATCTATTAATAAAGCATCAGGTGAATAATTTTCAACAATATGCAACTTCG